>JBOHAJ010000051.1:0-4098 GCA_050697715.1 Gaiellaceae bacterium | reverse complement strand
CCTGGGCGGGATGGGCGGTGCGCAGCCCCTCGCCGCGACGATGGCCGGGGCCGCGATCCTCTGCGTCGAGGTCGACCCCACGCGGATCGAGCGGCGTCTCGAGACGCGCTACCTCGATGAGTCGGCTGACTCGCTGGACGCCGCGGTGGAGCGCGTGCGGGCGGCGGCGTCCGAGGGACGGGCGCTCTCGGTGGGGCTCCTCGGCAATGCCGCCGAGATCGTTCCCGAGCTCGCGCGCCGCGGCGAGGGCTTCGATCTCGTCACCGACCAGACGGCGGCGCACGATCCGCTCAACGGCTACGTCCCTGCCGGGCTCTCCGTCGAGGAGGCAGCGGAGCTGCGGCGGCGCGACCCTGACGAGTACCTGCGCCGCGCGCGCGACTCGATCGCCCGGCACGTGGAGGGAATGCTCGAGTTCGTCCGGGCCGGGAGCTATGTTTTCGATTATGGCAACAACCTACGAGGGGAGGCGCACGAAGCAGGAGTAGAGGACGCCTTCACATACCCGGGCTTTGTCCCGGCCTATGTCCGGCCACTCTTCTGCCGCGGCGTCGGTCCCTTCCGCTGGGCGGCCCTGTCGGGTGACTCGGAGGACATCGCAGCGATCGACGGGGCGCTGCGTGAGCTCTTCCCCGATGACGCCCTGCTTCAGCGGTGGCTCGAGCTGGCAGCCGAACGCGTCGCCTTCCAGGGGCTGCCGGCGCGCATCTGCTGGCTCGGCTACGGCGACCGCGCGCGTGCGGGGCTGGCGATCAACGAGCTCGTGCGAAGCGGACGCGTAAGTGCGCCCGTGGTCATCGGCCGCGACCATCTCGACTCTGGCTCGGTCGCCTCGCCCTACCGCGAGACGGAGGCGATGCGGGACGGCTCCGACGCGATCGCCGACTGGCCGATCCTGAACGCGCTCCTGAACACGGCGGCGGGGGCGACGTGGGTCAGCGTCCACCACGGCGGTGGGGTCGGCATCGGCAACTCGCTCCACGCGGGCATGGTCGTCGTCGCGGACGGAAGCGACGACGCGGCCGAGCGGCTCGAGCGCGTGCTCACGACCGATCCGGGCATCGGCGTGCTTCGCCACGCGGATGCGGGCTACGAGGAAGCACTCGAAGCCGCGCGCGAGCACGGGCTCGAGATCCCCAGCCGCCCGGACTAGCCCCTGCCTTGGCGACGCTGCTCGTTCGCGACCTCGCGCAGCTCGTGACGCCTGCGGGTGCGGGTTCGCCGCTGCGCGGCCCCGGGCTGCGTGACCTGACGGTCCTGGAGAGCGCGTACCTCCTGTGCGAGGACGGCCGCATCGCCGCGGTCGGGCGCATGGCCGACCTCGGTCGGCTCGGCCGCGATGTCGCCGAGCTCGACGGGCGCGGACGCTGCGCGCTCCCCGGCCTCGTGGACTGTCACACCCACGCCTGCTTCGCCGGTGACCGCGCGGGGGAGTTCGAGCTGCGCTCGGGCGGAGCCTCGTACGAGCAGCTCCACGCGGCGGGCGGCGGCATCCTCTCGACCGTCCGGGCCACCCGCGCCGCCGGAGAGGAGGCGCTGACGGCGGCAGTCGAGCATCACCGGGGCTGGATGCGCGCCCACGGCACGACGACGTTCGAGGCGAAATCCGGCTACGGGCTCGACCGCGACACCGAGCTTGCGCAGCTACGCGCGGTCCGCGCAGCCGGTGGAGTCCCGACGTGGCTCGGGGCCCACGCAGTGCCGCCCGAGTTCGGGGATGCGGACGCGTACCTCGACTTCGCGTGTGCAGAGGTCCTCCCGGAGGCGGCCCGCCTGGCCGAGGCGGCCGACGTCTTCCTCGAGCGCGGCGCATTCGACGCGGTCCAGGCGCGCCGCTACCTGGAAGCTTGTCGTGCGGCCGGGCTCGCCCTCCGCCTACACGCCGACCAGTTCACGGAGGCGGGCGGGATCTCGCTCGCGGTCGAGTTGGGCGCGCGAAGCGTCGACCACTTGGAGGCCACCGGCGCAGAGGGGGTCCGCGCGCTCGCCGCGAGCGACGTCGCGGCGGTTCTTCTGCCGGTCGCCGCCCTCTTCCTCGGGCGGCCGATGCCCCCTGCGCGCGCGCTCGCAGACGCAGGAGCGATCGTCGCGCTCGCCACCGATTTCAACCCGGGGAGCGCGTTCTGCGAAAGCCTTCCTCTCGTCATGGGCCTCGCCTGCACACAGCTCGCGATGGCGCCCGCCGAGGCGCTCGCCGCCTGTACGGTCAACGCGGCCCACGTGCTCGGCCGGGCGCACGAGCGCGGGCGGTTGGCGCCGGGCTATGCGGCCGACGTGGTGCTGCTCGACGTCCCCGACTGGCGCTGGCTCGCCTACCATCTCGGGGGAGAGCACGTGGCAGTCGTGATCGAGGACGGAGAGGTGGTACAGGAGCGGTGAGCCGATGAGCTGGTGGGTCCCTTTCGCCTTCATCGGCGCCGTGATCCTGGGCATCCTGATCGCCTACAGCCTCACGGCCGGGCGGCCCGACGCCGGCGCCGCGGAGCAGCTCGTCGAGCCGCATCGCGGACGGCGGAGGTCGCGCTACGAGGAGGACAACCAGCTCGTTTGGAACCCGGCCGCCTTTCTCGCGGCGGCCGGCCTGATCGGCGCGCTCGTCACGATCGCCGTCCTCATCGAGGTGCTGTAGAGGGTCGCCGCCGGGGAGCGTTCACGGGCATAATCGGCGGGGATGCCTAGCAGGAAGCAGCGCCGCCGCCGCGACAAGCTGAAGCGGCACGAGTACGAGTACGTCATCGAGACGGAGACGGGCGAGGAGATCGCCGTTGAGCGCCCGCGCGAGCTCGAGAAGGACAAGGACGGCAGGAACGGTCGTCCTCAGCAGGGCCGGGGGCCGATCGACCGCCGCGGCCGACCCATCCCCGAGCCGTCGCTCAGGCGCGTACTTCGTCGCGGCGCGATCTTCGCGCCGGTGATCGCCGTGCTGACGTACGTCATCTCACAGGACTCCGGCAACGTTGCCGGGACCGTGGTGTTCAACACCGTCCTCCTGCTCGCGTTCTTTCTGCCGTTCAGCTACATGGTCGACGTCTTCGTCTACCGGATGATGAAGCGGCGGCAGGAGCGCGAGCGCGGCCGGTAGGGCGACGGTCTAGCCGCGGGCGGCGGCTTTCTCCTCGCCCCGGTAGTGGCCGGGGCCCGGCCAAGGAGCGAGCAGGAGGAGGAGCTTCGCGCCGCTCTCGCTATGGACGGAATGCCGCTCGTCGGGCTCGAAGCGGACGAGCGTCCCGGCGGGCCCGAGGAGCTCCTCGCCCCCCGCGCGCATCGTCACGGAGCCTTCCACGACCAGGATCCAGGCGTGCTCCTTGACCTGGTGGTCGCCGAGCGCCTGCCCGGGGTCGAGCCCGACGAGGACGGCGCGCGCTTCGTCGTCGCTCTTCAGGACGACCGGGGAGCGGCTCCCGGCCGGCGTCTTGATCTCGGGGAGCCTCCAGGCTTCCATCGCGGCGCCAGTCTAACGTCGTGACGCCGTTAGACTCAGCCACCGATGAGCCTCGAGGTCACGCAGCTCGAGCTGGGCCCCTTTCCCGTCAACTGCTACGTCATCCGGCTTCAGGGCTCGGACGAGGGCGTCATCGTCGACCCCGGCTGGCCGGGCGAGGCTCCGCGCATCGAGGACGCGCTCGGCGGGGCACGCTGCACCGCCATCCTCATCACGCACGGGGACATGGACCACGTGGGCGCCGTGGCGGAGCTCGCGGAAGCAACGGGAGCGCCCGTCCATATGGCCGAGGATGAGCGCGAGCGCCTCGAGCGGATCAACGAGTTCGTCCCGCCCGGCTTCGACGTGACGCCGCGGCCGTATCCGCCCGACGTCCTTCTTGCCGGCGACGAGCAGCTCGAGCTTGCCGGGATCTCGTTCGAGACGCTCCGCGTGCCCGGTCACACTGCCGGCCACCTCGCCTTCCACGCGGACGGCCACCTCTTTTCCGGCGACGTCCTCTTCGCGGGCTCCGTCGGGCGCACCGACCGGCCGGGAAACAGCTGGGAGACGCTGCTGGCCTCGATCCGGACGCTCGTCGAGCGCTTCCCACCCGAGACGGTCGTCCATCCGGGGCACGGCTCGGAGACCACACTCGGTCAGGAGCTCGCGACGAA
>JBOHAJ010000050.1:0-4532 GCA_050697715.1 Gaiellaceae bacterium | reverse complement strand
GGTCAGAGCCCTGCCCGCGGTCATCGCCGAACCAGTCGAAGAGGCACCGGAGCCTCTCCCGGAGCCTGCCCCGCCTCCGGAGGAGGTTGTCCCGCCTCCGGAGGAGGTTGTCCCGCCTCCGGAGGAGGTTGTCCCGCCTCCGGAGGAAGTCCTCCCGCCTCCCGAGAAGGTCGCGCCCAAGCCTCCTCGCAAGCCGAAGCGGCGGCCCAAAACCAAAGCACCCAAGATCAAGGCACGTCCGCGCCGACGCCGGCGGCCCGTCCTGGCCGCCTCGGCAGCCGTCCTTCTCCTCGCGGGCGGCTTGGGGGCGGGAGTCGCCGTCGTGTTGGGGAAGGACCCCACCGCGGCCGAGCAGGAAGAGCCCCAGACTCGCGGGCCTACGACCGGGGTGGCAGGGGCGGTGGTGGTCGCAGATTCGAACGGCGAGGGCCATGCCTGCACGGTCACGGGCACGGCCGGGGACGATCTTCTGGAGGGGACGGGCGGCGACGATGTTCTCTGCGGGCTCGGTGGCAACGACGTCCTCGCCGGTAAGGGCGGAGCCGACGTCTTGCTTGCCGGTGCGGGCGATGACACCGTGACGGGCGGCCCCGGCTCCGACCGCCTCGACGGGGGACCGGGGATGGACACGCTGCGCGCGCTCGACGGCTCGCCGGACGAGATCGCCGGCGGCCCAGGAGCGGATCAAGCCGATGCGGGCGGCCTCGATCGGCCCACCGGAGTGGAAGCGGTCAGCGATCCCGCGCTGGTGGCTGCGGGCGACGTCGCCTGCGATCCGCTGTCGGGGTCGTTCCATGCCGGACGCGGCACGGCGAAGCGGTGCCGGCAGGCGTACACCGGGGCGCTCGTGCAGAGGCTCGAGCCGCACGCGGTGCTCGTCCTCGGCGATGCCCAGTACGAGGATGCCCTGTACTGGAAGTACCGGCGGAGCTATCACCCCACCTGGGGTCGCTTCAAGGAGATCAGCCACCCCACGCCGGCCAGCGGGCACGACCGCTTCGGCGGAGGCGGCTTCCGGCGCTACTGGGGCGCTCGGGCGAGACCAGAAGGTGAACTCTGGTACAGCTTCGACGTCGGCGGCTGGCACGTCGTCTCCCTCAACAGCAACTGCCCGGGGATCGCCAGCTGCGATGCGGGCTCGACGCAGGAGCAGTGGCTGCGCGCCGATCTCGCAGCCCATCCGAATGTCTGCACGCTCGCCTTCTGGCACGAGCCGCGCTTCAGCTCAGCCGGGAAGTCGGCTCCCAAGATGACTGCGATCTGGCAGGCGCTCTACGATGCGGGCGCCGAGCTCGTCTTGAGCGCGGACGCACACAACTACGAGCGTTTCGAGCCCATGGATCCGGCCGGCGTCGTCGATCCCCGCGGCGTCCGCCAGTTCGTCGTCGGGACAGGGGGCAAGAGCCTGGTGCCGTTCAAGGAACGAGTCCCCGGCAGCCTGATCCGGAACGCGCGCACGTTCGGCGTGCTCAAGCTGACGCTGCATCCCAAAAGCTACGACTGGCGGTTCGTACGGGAGTCGGGGAGCCTTTTCACCGACGCCGGCTCGGCGGACTGCCGCTAGATGGGGTTACCATCGGCGTCCTGAGCGCCCTCGACGACATCGCCGCGATCGTGCCCCAGCAGATCTGGGATGGAGTCCTCGCCCGCTCCGTCCACGGCGAGCGGATGACGATGGGCGTGGTCGAGCTCGACCCCGGGAGCGTCGTCCCCGAGCACAGCCACGAGAACGAGCAGCTGGGCATCGTCCTCCGGGGGTCGCTCACCTTCCGTGTCGGCGAGGAGGCTCGCGTCCTCTCGCCGGGTGGTACTTGGCGCATTCCGGCCAACACCCCGCACGCGGTCGAGACGGGCCCGGAAGGAGCGGTCGTGATCGACGTCTTCGCGCCGATCCGCCACGACTGGGAGGGGCTCGAGCGCCGAGAGCGGCCTCCGCGCTGGCCCGAATAGGGGCACTAGTGGCGATCGAGCAGGGACTCCGCTGGGAGAGCCTCTTCGCCGAACGCACGCGGGCGGGCGCCGGGGAAGGCCTGCTGGCGATTCTCGCGCTCGCGGCCGCAGAGGACGTCATCTCCTTCGCAGGTGGCTTTCCCGACCCGGCGACGTTTCCCGGCTCGGACGTGGCCGAGATCCTCGCCGAGCTGGCCGAGCAGGGCGACGCCACGCCCTTTCAGTACTCCCCGACGCAGGGGCTGCCCGGGCCGCGTGACTTCGTCGCCGGCCGGCTCGAGCGTCTCGAGGGCCGGCGTCCGGCCGATTGCGAGCTTCTCCTGACGAGCGGCGCGATCGAGGCTCTGGAGCTCGTCGGGAAGGCGTTCGTCGACCGGGCCGATCCCGTCGTCGTCGAGGCGCCCACGTACCTGGGCGCCGTGATGGCCTTCCAGAGCTTCGAGGCGAGCGTCGTCGGCGTGCCGGTGGACGGTGAGGGGCTCCTGGTCGACGAGCTCGAGCGGATGCTTGCCACCGGCCTCCGGCCGAAACTCCTCTACACGATCCCCGATTACCAGAACCCGACGGGTGTCAGCCTCTCGGCGGAGAGGAGGACGGCGCTCGTCGAGCTCGCTCGGCGCCACGGGCTCCTCGTCGTGGAGGACGTCGCGTACCGCGAGCTCTCGTTCACCGACGAGCGCCCGCCGAGCCTCTGGACGCTGGCGCCGGATGTCGTCGTCCAGGCGGGCACGTTCTCGAAGACGTTCTTTCCCGGTGTCCGCCTCGGGTGGGCCGCCGGTCCGCCGGAGGTGGTGTCGAAGCTCGTCTGGGCGAAGCAGAACACCGACCAGTGCGCCGGCGCGCTCGGCCAGCGTCTCCTCGAGGAGTACGGACGGCGCGGGCTCCTCGACCGCCAGGTCGCACGGGCGCGGGAGCTCTACCGCGTGCGCCGTGACGCCATGCTGGCGGCGCTGGACGGTCATCTCGCCGGGCTCGCCACGTGGACGCAGCCGGGCGGCGGCTTCTTCACGTGGGCCGAGCTTCCGCCTTCGGCGGATGCCGTCGTCCTGGCCGGGCGGGCGCTCGAGGCCGGCGTGGCGTTCGTCCCCGGCCCGCCGTTCTTCCCCGAAGGCGGGGGCGAGCGGCAGCTCCGGCTCTCCTACAGCCGGGTGGGGGAGGAGGAGATTCAGGAGGGGATCCGGCGCCTCGCTGGTCTTCTCACCGGGGAGGGCACGGGATCCGACGGCGACTGCTCCTCCTAGGTCCCCCGGGCGGCGGCAAGGGAACTCACGCCGAGCGACTCGCCCGCGAGGTCGGCGTCCCCCACGTAGCCGTCGGCGACATGCTCCGTCGCGAGGTCGCCGCGGGCACCGAGCGGGGCCGGCAGGCGCAGGCGTTCATGGACGCCGGGCAGCTGGTCCCCGACGACCTCGTGGTAGAGGCGGCGGTCGACCGCCTGTCGCAGCCGGATGCCGCCGACGGGTGGATTCTGGACGGGTTTCCTCGCACCCTCCACCAGGCACGGATCCTGTCCGACCGCGTGCAGAATCCGGGCCTGGACCTGGTGCTCGTGCTCGAGGTGCCCGACGAGGAGGTCTTCGACCGGATCAGCGGGCGAAGGTCGTGCCCGCGCGGCCACGTCTACCATGTGGAGCGAAATCCGCCGCAGATCCCGGGCATCTGCGACGAGGACGGCGAACCCCTCCACCAGCGGGAGGATGCCGCGCCGGAGGTCATACGGCGTCGGCTCGAGATCTACAAGGACGAGACACGTCCAGTTCTGGATTTCTACGAGCAGCAGGGCCTCCTCCGGCGAGTGACCGGCCTGGGCACTCCGGCGGAGGTGCATGCACGCGTCGTCGCGGCGCTGCGCGACGTGTGACGAAACCGCCGCCCTGCGGCGTAGGAGGAGCGTGAACGCGCTCGCGCCGACGTGGCCGGGCAGGGTCCCGCTGAGGCGGAGCTTCGCCGAGGTCGCGGAGGACTGCCTGGACGACGTGTACCGCTACCTACTCCTGCTCACCGCCGACCCCGCCCTCGCCGGGGACCTGACCTCGGAGACGTTCGAGAAGGCTCTCCGTTCCCGGAGGCGGTACGACCCGCGGCGCGGCTCCGAACGAACCTGGCTGTGTCGGATCGGCCGCAGCGTCGCGCTCGACCATTTCCGGGCCGAGGCCCGGCGCCGGCGGCGGGAGGAGCGGTACGTGCAGGAGGTCGCACACGAGGCAGCCGCGCCGCTGGAGAGCGGTTTTTCGCCGGAGCTCGACGCGGCGCTCCGCTCGCTCAGCGCGGGCGACCGGGAGGTGCTCGCCCTCCGGGTCGTGCTCGACCTGGATGCCGACACCGCGGCCGGCGTGCTCGGGATCACCCGGACCGCCTGCTCGATGCGGCTCGCGCGAGCGCTCCAGAAGCTCGAGGACAGGATGGAATCACATGCCTTCGTCTGACGTCATCGCACCCGAGCGGCTCGAGAAGCTCCTGCGCGGCGCCCCGCCGGAGGGGGAGCGCGAGGCCCGCTTCGAGGGTCTCGTGCGGGAGCTCCGCGTGACCGCGGCCCCGGCGCCGGAGGCGCTGCGCGAGCGCGTGCGCGCGCTGGGCGAGCC
>JBOHAJ010000049.1:0-5902 GCA_050697715.1 Gaiellaceae bacterium | reverse complement strand
TCCTCGCATCGCGAGGAAGCGCGAGCGTGACCCAGTAGTCCTGGGGGAGCTCGAGCCGGCTCAGACGCTCTCCTGCCCCTTCGGCCAGCGCAGGCCCCGGTTCGAGAAAGAAGGGCACGTCAGCGCCGACCTTCGCGGCCACGCCGGCGAGCGCCTCGCGCGGGAGCGGCTCAGCGAGCGTCTCGTTCGCGAGGCGGAGTGCAGCAGCCGCGTCCGCGCTCCCGCCCCCGAGGCCGGCGGCGAGCGGAACGGCCTTGCGCAGGCGCACGCGCCAGGCGCGCTCGTCCGGGCCGACTTCGGCCAGCAGCCCGAGAGCGCTCCGCACGATCGTCTCTCCCCGGAGGCCGTCGACGCCGAAGTGCGGCGCCGGCTCGAGCTCGACCCGATCGCAGAGATCGACGCGCTGGATGACCGTCGCAACTTCGTGCATCCCGTCCGCCCGGCGCCCGCCGACGACGAGCGCGAGGTTGATCTTCGCCGCAGCCACGAGCGTCTTCACGTGAGGTGCTCCGCGAGGCGTTCCAGCTCTTCCGGCGCCAGTGCCTCGGCCCGCACCCCGGACCGGATGCCCAGCTCCTCGAGAGCGGCTTCCACACCACGCCGCTCGAAGCCGGCCAGCTCGAGCGCGTTCGCGAGCGTCTTTCGCCGGTGTCCGAAGGCAGCGTGCACCACCTCGCGCACCCGCTCGAGCTCCGGGCCCCAGCGTCGGCGGCGCCGGAACGCGACGAGCGCCGAGTCCACGTTCGGCGGCGGATGGAAGCACGTACGCGCAACCGGGTGGAAGCCGGTGCGTTCAGCCGTGAGCTGCAGAAGCACGGAGACGGCGCCGTAGCTCTTCGTCCCGGGTACCGCGAAGAAGCGGTCGGCCACCTCGCGCTGCACCAGTACGCACCAGAGCTCCACCGAGGAGAGACCTCCGAGGCTCTCGGCGACGAGCGGAGTGGCGATCGAGTACGGGAGGTTGGCGACGAGCTTCCCCGGCGGGGGGTCGAGCTCGTGCAGGGGAAGGGCGAGCGCGTCCCCGAAAACGAGCTCTACGTTCAAATGCCCGGCGAGGGTCTCGCGCAAAGGGGGCTCGAGGCGCCGGTCGAGCTCGACCGCGTGGACGAGGCGGACGCGCTCGGCCAGATACCGGGTGAGGACGCCGAGCCCCGGCCCGACCTCGAGGACCACGTCGTCCGGCCCCAGCTCCGAGAGCCGCCCCGCGACCCCGAGGATGTTCTCGTCCACCAGGAAGTGCTGGCCGAGCTCACGCCTGGGCGCGACGGGGATCTTCACGGCAGCGAGAAGAGGGCGACCGCGTTCGCGTCGATCGCCAGGGCCAGCGCGTCCGGCTCCTGCCCGCGCGCCTCGGCGAGGGCGACCAGCGTGTGGAGGACGTGCGCGGGCTCGTTCGGCCTTCCGCGGACGGGCTGCGGCGAGAGGTAGGGGCTGTCGGTCTCCGCGAGGAGCCGATCCTCGGCGACCTGCGCTGCCGCCCGGCGGAGCTCTGCGGCCTTGGGGTAGGTGACGTTGCCGGCGAAGGAGACGAACCAGCGCCGCTCCACGGCCGGCTCGAGCAGAGCGCTGGAGGAGAAGCAGTGCAGCACGACCGGGACACGGTCCCGAAGCTCGACGAGCGCCGCCGTCGTGTCCGCCTCCGCCGCGCGAGTATGAACCACGACCGGCTTGCCGAGCTCGGCTGCGAGCTCGAGTTGGCCGTGGAAGAGGGCAGCCTGGCGGTCGCGCGGCGCGTAGTCGCGGTAGTAGTCGAGCCCCGTCTCCCCCACTGCCACGGCCTTCGGATGCGAGAGGAGCTCGCGCAGCTCGGCGAGCTCACGGTCCCCCGCCTCCCCGGCCTCGTGCGGGTGGATGCCGAGCGCGGCGAACACGCCCTCCTCGCGCTCGCACAGGGCGAGAGTCGCCCTGCCCGAGTCGATGCCCGTGCCGACCGCGATCACCCGTGCGACTCCGGCCGTGCGGGCACGATCCAGCGCCGCCGCGACATCGTCGAGCGCGTCGAGGTGGGCGTGCGTGTCGATCACAGCGCCGAGCTTCCGGGGGCCGAGGGCCTCAAGCCGGCGCGGCGGCCCGCTCCATCCGTTCGAGTTCCTCCTCGACGACACGCTCGGGGTCGAGCTTCACGAAGAGCGGTCGGGGCTCGTCCAGCTTCTGGCCGCTCGGAAGCGTGCTCGGCTCCCAGCCGCCGACCCAGCGCTCGTAGTCACCGGTGAGCACGTCGTGGCTGCTCCCGTCCTCTTCGCGAGCCTCGCGGAACTCGAGCGGGCCGGCGAGCGCGCCGTCAAAACCCAGGCTTTCGTGGAGCCTTTGGCAGCTGAAGGGAAGAAACGGCGTGAGCAGCGTTTTCAGGTCGTTCACGCACCGGAGCGCGACATGGAGGATCGTTCCCGCCCGGTCACGGTCGCCGTGGAGCAGCGCCCATGGTTGCTGCTCGCTTACATACTGGTTGGCAAGCGAGGCGAGGCGCATCGCCTCGCCTAGCGCCGCCTTGAAGCGCGCCCGCTCGATGAGCGCCCCGACGCTACCGAAACCACCTTCGATCGCGCCAACGAGGCCGCTGTCGGCGTCGGTGAGCGGCCCTGGCTCGGGAACCGCACCGTAGTTGCGATAGACGTTCGTGAGCGTGCGATTGACGAGGTTGCCCCAGTTGGCAACGAGCTCGTCGTTGTTCCTGCGCACGAACTCGGCCCACGTGAAGTCGGTGTCCTGCGTCTCCGGGCCCGCCGCCGTGAGGAAATAGCGAAGCGAGTCGGCGTCGTACCGAGAGAGGAAATCCCGCACGTAGATGACGACGCCTCGGCTGGAGCTGAACTTCTGGCCCTCCATCGTCAGGAACTCGCTCGAGACGACGTCGTAGGGGAGCTGAAGCTCGCCGCGGCCGCCTCCGACCTCACCGCCCGCGCCGTATCCGAGGAGCATGCTCGGCCAGATGACGCTGTGGAAGACGATGTTGTCCTTGCCCATGACGTAGTAGTGACGCGCGTCGGGGTTCTGCCACCACTCGCGCCAGGCGTCCGGCTCGCCGCGGTTCGCCGCCCACTCGACGCTCGCAGAGAGGTAGCCGATCACCGCGTCGAACCAGACGTAGATCCGCTTGTCATCGCGCTCGGCGTAGCCGGGCACCGGGATTGGAACCCCCCAGTCGAGATCACGCGTGATCGGTCGCGGCTTCAGGTCTTCGAGCAGGTTGAGCGAGAAGTTGCGCACGTTGGGACGCCAATGCTTCTGCTGCGAGATCCAGTCAGTCAGCCGCTCGCGGAATGCCGGCAGGTCGAGGAAAAGGTGCTCCGTGTCCTTGAAGACGGGCGGTTCGCCATCCGTGCGGGAGCGCGGGTCGATGAGGTCGATGGGATCGAGTTGGCGACCGCAGTTGTCGCACTGGTCGCCGCGGGCCGAGGGATAGCCACAGTAGGGACAGGTGCCCTCGATGTAGCGGTCGGGGAGCGTGTGCCCGGTCGTCGCCGAGAAGGCGCCGTGCATCGTTCGTTCGAAGATGTAACCGCGGTCGTAGAGGGTCTTGAACAGGTCCTGGACGACCCGGTAGTGGTTGCGCGTCGTCGTACGTGTGAAGAGGTCGTAGGAGAGCCCCAGGTCGCGCAGGTCCTCACGGATGACGCGATTGAAGCGGTCGGCGAGCTCCCGGGGTGACACCCCTTCCGCGTCGGCGGCGACCATGACAGGCGTCCCGTGCTCGTCCGTCCCGCTCACCATGAGCACCCGATTGCCCTTCAGCCTGTGATACCGAGCGAACACGTCCGCGGGCACGCCGAAGCCGGCCACGTGGCCGATGTGGCGGGGACCGCTCGCATACGGCCAGGCAACGGCAACGAGGACGTGCTCGGGATGGGATCCTTGCTTGGCGGCCATACCCGCGGCCCATGATACGGGCGGCCCGGCCGCGTCCCGACTCGGTTTCGAACCGCCCGGGCGGGGAACGAAGGAAGGAGTAGCGCAAGGGGCCTAGCGGGCCGCTCCGAGAGGGGCCCGCCGACGAGGACGGGAGTACTGGCGATGAGCGTGACGGTGCGCTCGATGCGAGGAGTGAGAGCAACGGGAATCGTGCGGCACATCGACGAGCTCGGACGGATCGTCATTCCGATCGAGATTCGCAAGCGCTTCGGACTGGCGGAGAAGGACCCAATCGAGATCTTCGTCAAGGAGGACACCATCATCCTCAGCAGACCGCGGGAGCACTGCGTGTTCTGCGGGCGCACCACGGAGGTCGAGGAGCACCGCGGGCGGTCGGTCTGCCGCTCGTGCATCTCGGAGCTGGCCGAGTCGTACGGCTAGTGCTCCGTCAGGTGGTCGTCCCCCGTTTCTGGGTCGCGAGCACCAAGCCAGAGGCCGCACCCGCCCGCAGGCAAGGCTGAGTAGCCCTGGCAAGGAAGAAGGTGGTCTCGGGCGCCGCGTGATCGCGCGACGGAAGCAGGCGCGGATTGTCTGGAGGAGTACCAGGGCAGCGAGTCCGACCGCTGCGGCGAGCGCGGCTGTGGGGGGCGTCCAAGACGGAGCGGCCGAACCGGGCTCCGGGGCAGCCGACGAGACGCCCGCGGCCCCTGCGGAACCGACCTCTCCGGCGACGGCGGCCTCGAAGTGGAAGAGCTCCAGCAGCGGTCGGGCACGCCGCGGGACGCCAGCCGCGCGGACCCGCTCACCGAGTCGGTGCGGAGCCGACGAGCGTGAAGAGGCGGGAGCATCCACCCCGCGGTCGAGCGCACCGCGAGCAGGTGCACGGACACGGTGCCGGGCGAGTGCAGGCGCCGACGCGGCCCCCTCACGAGGCTCGGCCGCCTCGGTTGGCGCCGGAGTCTGCTCCTCCCGGGAGCCGGGCTGCTCCTGAGGCTCGGGCGCAGGCGGCTCGGACGCCGCCGGCCGAGGGAGAAGAGTCAGCGGGTCCACGTACCCGTGCGGGTCGGCGGCGACGCGGATGCCCAGGTGGAGGTAGGGCTCGGCGTGCTCGGGCGCCCCGCTCGGGCCGATCGAGCCGACCGTGTCTCCTTCGCCCACCGACGCGCCGCGCTCGACGGTGAGCGAGCCCAGGTGGAGAAGCGTGACGGCGAAGCCGTCCACCGTCCGGACCGTGAGCGTGAGCCCCCCGCCGGGCACGGTTCCGGCGAACGTCACCGCTCCGGCGGCCGGTGCGCGCACAGGCGAGCCCTCGGGCGCACCGAGGTCGACACCGCGGTGCTGCCCGGCGGCGTAGGGGTCGTCTCCCAGGACGAAGGGTTGTAGCACCGGCCCGTCCACGGGCCAGGTCCAGGCGAGGGCGGGCGACGCGCCGACCTGGAGCGCAGCGAGGACCGGAAGCAGGGCGATCAGACGCTTCATGCCCGCCTCCTTGTTGTCTCTCATGTAAACGGCGAGCCGCTCACGATAGCAGGACAGCCAGACGTTGTCAATGCAGACTACAGAGACTCGCGGTAGAGCCGATTCCTAGGGAGCCCTGTCAGCCGGGCTACGAGGTCGGCTGCCTGCCGGCGCGGGACACCCGCGGCGGCGAGCTCGGCGACCGCCGCGGCGGCGGCTCCATCAGCCGCCGCACGCTCGCCCGGACCGGGACCGATTACCACAGTCACCTCGCCCTTCGGCGCCTCGCGGAAGCGAGCTGCCACCTCGCCGGCCGGGCCGCGCACCACCTCCTCGAATCGCTTCGTCAGCTCGCGGCAGACCGCGACCTGCCGCGCAGGCTCGGCCTCCGCGAGGCTCGCGAGGGTCGCCGGCAGCCGGCGCGGCGATTCGAAGGCGACCGCCGGCCACCCCCAACCCCGCAACTCCTCCCAGAGCCGCTCGAGCTCGGCCCGCCTGCGCGGGAGGTAGCCGAGGAACGCATAGCGGCCGCCCACGAGACCGCTCGCCACGAGGGCCGTCTCGACCGCCGAAGGACCGGGCAGCACCGTCACCG
>JBOHAJ010000048.1:0-4542 GCA_050697715.1 Gaiellaceae bacterium | reverse complement strand
CGCCGATCGTCGGAGCCTTCCGCCAGCGGATCGACTACGCGCTCGAGGGCCATGTCGATATCACGACGGAGCTCCAGGAGGAGCTCGCGCGCCGCGGGCAGAGCGTCTCCTATTCGGTGGTCGAGGTGGAGGGACCGCCGCACGAGCGCCGCTTCACGTGCGCCGCCAACATCGACGGGACCCCGCTCGGCGTCGGCGTCGGCTCCTCCAAGAAGGCTGCCGAGCAGCAGGCGGCCCGCGAGGCGCTCGAGAAGCTCGTCGAAGCCGGTTGATCGCGATCGCCGGCGGACTCGGCGCCGCCTTCATGTGGGCCGGCGCCGTGCTGTGCACCTCGCGAGCGAGCAGGCTGATCGGCCCGGGCTCCGTCCTCGGCTGGGTGGCCGTCGTCGGGCTGCTCCTGGCCGGGCCGTTTGCCTTGGTAGCCGATCCGGAGAGTGTGAGCGCCGACTCGCTGGCCTGGCTCGGCGTCGCCGGGGCGACGAACTCAGGAGGCCTCCTCCTCGTGTATTCGGCGCTCGGCAGGGGGAAGGTCGGGATCGTGGCGCCCATCACGTCCACCGAGGGAGCCGTCGCCGCTCTCATCGCCGTCGCCGCGGGCGAGAGCATCTCGCCCGGAGCGGGCGTCGTCCTCGGCGTGATCGCGCTCGGCATCGTTCTCGCCGCCGCCTCTCCTTCGCCCACGACCGTGGACGCGCACGACCACGCGCGGCCGGCCGTGTTTCTCGCGCTCGGGGCCGCCTTGCTGTTCGGTCTCGGGCTCTACGCAACCGGCCGGGTGAGCGACGAGCTGCCCCTGGCCTGGGTCGTGCTCCCGACTCGCGCCGTCGGCTTCGTCGCCGTCACGCTGCCGCTCCTCGCCTCCTCGCGCCTGCGGCTGACGGCTCGCGCGGCGCCGCTCGTCGTCGCCGCGGGCATCGCCGAGGTGCTGGGATTCGCGTCCTTCGTCGTCGGCGCGCGGCACGGGATCGCGGTCAGCGCCGTCCTCGCCTCGCAGTTCGCTGCGGTCGCTGCGGTCGGAGCGTTTCTCCTCTTCCGCGAGCGCCTCGCGCCGATTCAGGTCACCGGCGTGGCGGTGATCGCGGTCGCGGTGGCCGTCCTTAGCGGCCTGCAAAGCTGAGGTTGTAACGGGGCGCGGATCCCGCGAGACTCTCTCCTATGTCGTTCGTCACCCGTGGCTTCCGCGGCCGCCGCCGCGAGGGCCCGCCCGACCGTGTCCCGCCGGGCCAGTACCTGACCGACGACTTTCCCGTGCTCTCGGCCGGGCCGACCCCGCGTACGCCGCTCGAGCAGTGGAGCTTCACCATCGAGGGCGCGGTGGACGAGCAGCGCCGCTGGGGGTGGGAGGAGTTCCGTGCGCTCCCGAGCGAGGAGATCACGGTGGACATCCACTGCGTGACGAAGTGGTCGAAGCTCGACACGACCTGGGAGGGCGTCTCCCTCGACACGCTCCTCGACGGCGTGGAGACGGCCGCCGACTACGCGCTCGCCTTCTCCGACGGCGGGTACACGACCAACCTGCCGCTCGAGGACCTGCGCGACGCCAAGGCATGGGTCGCCTTCGCCTACGGCGGCGAGCCGCTCGAGCCCGAGCACGGCGGGCCGGCGCGCCTGCTCGTCCCGCACCTGTACTTCTGGAAGAGCGCCAAGTGGGTGCGCGGCCTCCGCCTGCTCGGCGAGGACGAGCCCGGCTTCTGGGAGCAGCTCGGGTACCACCTGTACGGCGACCCTTGGCGGGAGCAGCGCTACTGGGGCGACTAAGTGGACCACTGAAGTGGACCCTCGGCGAGGTCGTCGACCTCGTGGCCGAGACGCCAGGGGTGAAGAGCATCGTCCTCGACGTCCCCGGCTGGCCGGGGCACCGTCCAGGGCAGCACGTCGACGTCCGCCTCACGGACGAGGACGGCTACCAGGCCCAGCGGAGCTACTCGATCGCGTCCGCACCCGAAGACGGGCTGTTGACGCTCACGGTCGAACGGATCGAGGACGGGGAGGTCTCGCCCTTCCTCGTGGACGAGCTCCGCGCCGGCGACCGCTTTGAGCTGCGCGGGCCGATCGGCGGGTACTTCGTGTGGGAGGCGGGAACGGCGGGACACCTTCTCCTCGTCGGAGGCGGGTCGGGCATCGTCCCGCTCATGGCCATGGCCCGCCATCGCGTGGCCGCCGGGGATCGAACGCCGGCACGACTGCTCTACTCGGCGCGCACGCTCGAGGACGTGATCTACCGAGAGGAGCTCGAGCGCCTCGGCGCCAGCGGCAACGGCTTCGAGGTCGTCTACACGCTGACGCGAGACCGTCCGCCCGGTTGGACGGGATATGACCGGCGCGTGGACGCCGACCTGCTCGCCGAGGCCGGGTTCGCCGAGCGCGGGGCGCTTGCCTATGTCTGCGGGCCGACAGGTTTCGTCGAGACCGTCGCCTCCGCGCTCGTCGGCCTCGGGCACGAGCCGGGCAGAATCCGCACCGAACGCTTCGGCCCCACAGGAGGATGACGATGGACGAGAGGGAGCTCATGCTCGACGGGAACGCGGCCGGCGGCCTGCTCGGGGAGGTCTTCGCGCTGGAGGTGACGGCCGCCCGCGCCACCTGCGCGTCCTGCGGCGCCGTGGGGGAGGTGGGCGCGCTCGTCGTCTACGCCCACGCGCCGGGAACCGTGATGCGCTGCCGCGCCTGCGGCGCCGTCGTTCTCCGGATCGTCCGGGGCGGCGGGCGCATCTGGCTCGACGTGCGCGGCTCCGCGTGCCTGGAGCTTCGGGGCGACTAGGAGGATTGGCGCTATCGATCTGGCGGAAGCGGTGAATATGAAGCCTCGCCCCTGCCGCTGAAGGGCGTACATGAGCATCATGGCAACGACACCGAAAAGGGTCAGCATCGCGCAGCTACTTGGAGGGGAAGCGGTGGAAGCGTGGGGGGACGTAGTACATGAGCCAGAATCCCCAGCGCGTGCGGCACCAGCACTCCGGGGCGCAGTTACAGACCCATCCGTACGGATTGCGGATCTTCTCTCGCGCGCCTCGCCCCATTGGGGCCGATGATAGGGAAGGTCTAAGCCGCGAACGTGACAGTGCGCGCTCGACTGAGCGCCTGCCCAAGCCGCGCGATCATTACAAGCTCGGCGTGAAGCATGACCCGGGCCAGACCACGCGTGCGAAGCGGTATCAAGCCGTATTCGTTCTTGAGTCTGCCGAACTCGCGCTCGACGGCGGCTCCCGCGCGGCATCTCCGGGAACGGGTCGACACGGGCCTCGCCATCCGCGGTGCCCGCTAGGTTTGGGCGCGCATGTACCTCCGTTCGATCAAGATCCGGGGCTTCAAATCCTTCCCGGAGCCGGTCGAGGTGCGCCTGGAGCCGGGCGTCGCGGTCGTCGTGGGGCCGAACGGCTCGGGCAAGTCGAACATCGCTGACGCGATCGTCTGGGCGGCCGGCAGCCTCTCACCGAGCGAGCTGCGCGCCGAGAAGCCCGAGGACGTCCTTTACGCGGGCTCCCAGGGCCGAGCCTCAGCCGACCACTGCGACGTCGAGCTCCTGTTCGACAACGAGGACGGCGACGGGCCGCTCGAGTACGCGGAGCTCTCGATCACGCGGCGCCTGCACCGGGGCGGCGAGGGCGAGTACCTGGTCAATCGGGCGCATGTCCGCCGCACCGACCTCGTCGAGCTCCTCGCGGACATCGGGCTCGGCGGCGAGATGCATTCGGTGATCGGGCAGGGACGCGTGGAGCAGATCCTCGCCTCCAAGGCCGCGGAGCGGCGTGCGCTCGTAGAGGAGGCGGCGGGTCTCGGGAGGTTCAAGCGGCGCCGACACCGGGCCGAGCTCAAGCTCGCCCGTGTCGACACGCAGGTCGAGCGGGCACGCGACCTGGAGGAGGAGGTGCGGAAGCGCCTGCGCCCGCTCGCGCTCCAGGCGACGGCGGCGGAGCGGGCGGAGAAGCTCGCGCAGGAGATCGAAGGCCTGAAGGTGCGCCTGGCGGCCGGCGAGCTCGAGCGGATCGAGCGCCGCCTGGGGGAGGTGGAGGAGCGCGTCACCGAGGTCGCTCAGGAACGGCGGCGGCGCGACGAGACGCTCGAGGGCGTCCTCTCCGAACGCCGGACGGCAGAGGATGCGCTTGCGGAGGCCGCCACGCGCCACGAGCAGGCGACCGCGGCGCTCTACCGGCTGCGGAGCGCGGCGGAACGGGTCGACCTTCGGCGCGAGCGTGCCGAGGAGACGGCCGCATCGCTCCGCGAGGAGGCCGGGCGTCCTCGGCTCCCGCCGCCGCGCGAGCGGACGACGTACGACGGCGTCCTCTCGGCCGCGCAGGCGTGGCAGCCGGCCAGACTCGGCTCGGTGGAGGAGGCAACCGCCCGCCTCGCACAGGCCGCGGAGGAAGAGCTCGACGCCGTCGGCCTCCTCGCCGGCGGCGACGTCTGGTTCGCCGCCGAGACGGCCGAGCGCGCGGTGCCAGTCTGGCCGGAAGCATCGCTCCTCGAGGAGCTCGCCGCCGCCGCGCAGCGCGTAGCCGGCGTGCTGACCGCAGCGACGGTGACTGCCGCGCGCTTCGAGCC
>JBOHAJ010000047.1:0-19323 GCA_050697715.1 Gaiellaceae bacterium | reverse complement strand
AGGGGGGACTGCTCGATCGCTCCTCCGCGCCCAAGTCCGTTCCTGCGCGCACCCCGGAGGAGCGCGTGCAGGTGATCGCGGCGTTGCGGCGTCTGCGCATGACTGGCGCCGAGATCGCCTGGGTGCTGGCGATGGCTCCCTCGACCGTTTCCGCCGTCCTGACCCGGATCGGGCTCGGGCGTCTGCGCGCACTCGAGCCGCCGGAGCCACCCAACCGCTACGAGCGTCTGCGCGCTGGTGAGCTCGTCCACATCGACGTGAAGAAGCTCGCCGGCATCGACGGCGCCGGTCACCGTGTCACCGGCGACCGCAGCAGACAGGGGAGCTCCGACCACAGCGCTCGCTCGACCGGCTGGGAGTACGTGCATGTAGCGGTCGACGACGCCACCCGGCTCGCCTACGTGGAGGTGCTCCCCGACGAGAAGGCGCAGACGGCCATCGGCTTTCTGCGCCGCGCTCTCGCCCGCTTTCGCGCCTACGGCTTCCGGGTGGAGCGGGTGATGACCGACGGATGAAAGTCAAGTGGACGGTGGCGTCGGCTGGTGGGATCCTTTCGTCGGGTGCGGGTGACTGACGTAGCGAAGCGCAGACCGTTGGGGCTTACGGAGTCTGCCGCGCGGCTTTGCCCTTCGAGGGCCGACGAAATGCGCGCCCCGGTGTCGCGCCCGCACCCGTCTTCGGTGGGCCGCTTGCTTTCCAGTCGCTGACCAGCCGCTGGTAGGCGACCTCGGCTTGGCGGGAGAGCTCGCGTTCGGCGTCGAAGACGGCTTTCGATTTGGCGCCGGCGATGCCCTTGCGTCCTTTCTGCGGCGGTGCGCCGGCGAGCAGCTCGAGCCGGCGGATCTTGTGGCGGCTCATCGCCGGCCGGGCGTAGGCGTAGTCCTGCTCGCTCGTGAGCAGGTGCCAGAAGAGCACCGCGAGCTTGCGGGCGGTCGCGGTCGCCGCGACCTGTGGTCCGCGGCGGGCGCGGATCCGCTCGAAGAAGGCGCGCATGGGGCCGGGGGTGAGCATCACCTTCCAGGCCGCCTCGCCGAGCATGTGGCGGGGCTCGGAGGCGCCGGCCTTCGAGATCCGGCCGTGACGGGCCGGTGTGCTGCCGGACTGGCGTACGCGCGGGTCGAGGCCGAGGTAGCTGACGAGTTTGCGTGGCGAGGAGAAGCGGCGGATGTCGCCGATTGCCGCCATGAAGGTCGCCGCCGTCTGCACGTTGACGCCGGGGACGCTCATCAGCCGCAGCACCTCCGGCCAGGCGAGCGCCTGCTTGGCGATCTCGCTGTCGAGTGCGGCGATCTCGACGTCGAGGAAGTCGACCTGGCGCAGGCAGCCATCCAGCGTGAGTCGCTCGTCGACCGGCAGGGCCAGCCCGGCCAGCCAGCGGCGGCCGCCCTTGCCGAAGGCATCGGTCACCGGCGCTCGGTCGCAGAGGTTGCGCGCAAGGACGCCATGAGCCTCGTTTTTTGCGCGCGTGCGGGCGCGCACCAGTCGCTCCCGGCGGTTGGTCAGCCGCCGCAGCGTCCGAGTCCGCTCATCTGGCGTCCACACCTCGTCGAGCAGCCCCGAGACCAACAGCCGCGCCAGCGTCCGTGCGTCGAGCCGGTCCGTCTTCGCCTTGGCCTCGGTGATCGACCTGAGCTTGCGGGTGTTGGCCACGACGACGCGGATCCCGCGTGCCTGCAGCAGCGCGACGATCTTGTCGGCTCCGGTCGTAGCCTCCAGCGCCACGACGTCGCTCGCCACCAAGCTCTCCGCAAACAGCTTCAGCGCAGCCACTCGCGTCGGAAGCCGACCCGCCGATCTGATCCCGCCGTCCTCTGCGATCGCGACCTCGCAGAAGTCGCGGTGCACATCCAGCCCGAACGCGCGCACTTCGTCTCCTTTCGTCGACGAGCCAAGGGAGCGCGGCGGGACACACGACAAAGACGGATTCGTGCTCTCAGCACATCCCGGGTAAGTCGCAGGGGCGGCCACGAACAACGTCGAGCTCGCAGCTCATCAGTCAGAACGGCCTGCCCATCCGCGTCTCCCAACAAAAGCCCCATAGCCCGGGAGCACGATGCTCACGGCAGGGCCGGACGCAGTTTCATGCCGGGACAACGGCTCCGCCTACCGCTCGGCCGTCCACGCCCTCGCCTGCCGGGCGCTCGGAATCAAGCACCTGCGCACCCGGCCCTACCGCCCGCGCACGAACGGCAAGGCCGAACGCTTCATCCGCACACTGCTCGGCGGCTGGGCCTACGGAGCGATCTACGGGAACTCAAGCGAACGCCGCGGCGCCCTCGAGGGCTGGATCGGCTTCTACAATCACCGCCGTCCACACGGCTCCCTCGCTCGCCAGCCGCCCGTCACGCGCCTGCAAGCGCTCACGAACAACGTCGTTGGGTCTTACATCTAGCGCCGGATCTTCACGAGCGCGCGCTTACCGCAGCGCTCGCACCGCTGCAGCGGCGGCTCGAGCAGGAAGAAGGGGCGCTTCCGGCGCGGCAGCCGGTGCCCGAGAACGCGGCACATCAACTTCACGGCACTGGGAGCCTAACGCCGAAGCACGCCGCAAAGTTGTGACCGAACCGTTACGCACACGCGAATACCTCGTTGCTCCCGAGCGACAGGATGTGTTCCGTGAAGCACCTCGTCCTCATCGGTCTCGCGGCGGTCGTGCTGGCCACCGCCTGCGGGTCGCAGAGCTCGACCCCCGCTGCGGAGACCAACACCGGCCCGGACTCGAGTGGGGCGCCTTCCGTCCCCACGAGCCCCGAGCCTGACGCTCCACCGGCGCCTGCACCGGCACCCGAGCCGCCACGCTTCCGCGGTGCAATCACCGTCATCGACCCCGAGATGCGGGCCCGCATGACCTCGTCGTGGCGGCCGGGCTGTCCAGTGCCGCTCGAAGACCTCCGGCTCCTCACCGTCAGGCACTGGGGCTTCGACCGGGCCGTGCACCGGGGCGAGCTCGTGGTGCACAGGGAGCAGGCCCGCGCCGTTCTCCGCGTAGTACGCAAGCTCTTCGAGGCGCGCTTCCCGATCGAGCGCATGCGGCTCGTCGACGAGTACGGAGGCGACGACGAGCGCTCCATGGCCGCGAACAACACCTCGGCCTTCAACTGCCGGGGTGTGCCGGGCAGCGGCTCGTGGTCCGAGCACGCGTACGGCCGAGCGATCGACATCAACCCCATCCAGAACCCGGAAGTTCGCGGCAGCAAGATCTCGCCGGCCGCCGGAGCGGACTACGTCGACCGCTCGCGCACGCCGCCGGGGATGATCCGAGCCGGCGACGTCGTCGTCCGCGCGTTTGCGTCGATCGGCTGGGGTTGGGGCGGCTACTGGCACTCCCTCCAGGACTACCAGCACTTCTCGTCCACGGGCCGCTAGCGGTCTGCCGGGCGTGCCGGAAGAGACCGTTCGCCCCAACGTCATGTCTGCGCTGACGGAACGGCGGAGGCGGCTCGGTACGACGCGGAGCGCGAGCGTCGCTGTGGCGACGGTCCTGGCGCTCGCCCTCCTCGCCCTGCTCTCGCCCACCGGAGCGGCCGTCGGTGCCCTCCTCGGCCGCCTCGGGCCGCCGACGGAAGGGCCGGCGCCCAGGGAGACGGAGAGATCCTCGATCCCCGCGCTGACGGAGGAAGAGCAGGCCCGAGCGGTGTCCCTCCTCGCGTCCGATCCCCGCGCCGCAAGGCTTCTGGGCGGATTGCGGTACGAGATTCGCGAGATCGGCGTCTGGCACACCTCCAAGACGAAACGGACGATTGGCGCCTCCCTCGTGATCGTCTTGGCCGAGCCGACGAGAATCGAAGGCGTCTGGCCGGACAAGGCCTACGACGAGGCCGAGCGCAAGTCCGTTCCGTACGCGGAGAAGAGCACGCGCTTCACGGCCGCGAACGTGACCGAGCTCATGGTCTCGGTCGACCTCGGGCGCGGCAAGGTCGTCTCCATCGCGCCCGGCCCGAACGCCATCGTCACCGTGCCGCCGGGCTACGAGCCCGACGTCCCCGACCACATCGATTGAGGGCCGACAGATAAGACGACCGCGAACCTCCCTTGCGCTCACGCTCGCGGTCTCCGTCGTGCTCGCCCTCGCGGGGTCTCAGGCCGCCGGCGAGGCCGCCACGGCGTCGCGCCTGGCGCTCATCTCCATCGACGAGGACTCTTTCCGCAACTACGACTTCCTCAGCAAGTCGGTCTCCGCGACGAACGTCGACTGGCCGGTCAACCTCCTCTTCTGGAACAACGCCGAGGTGGACAAGGTCAAGAATGGCCTCCCGTACGCCTATCCAGGCAGCACGATGTACGGGCGCCTGAACGACGGCGCCGGGTACGCCTGGGACGCCGACGGAGGCCGGAAGACCAGCCTCTGCCCGATCCTGGGACAGGCGACGCACTACCGCATTTACGCAGACGGCGACGACCGGCTCTACAACCTCACCTGGGGCTACTACGCGATCGCTACCTCGCACTTCGACACGCGCGAGTGCGGGCCGAGCAAGTGGTTCGGCCGGAGCGAGGACGCCGAAGCGAAGATCGCCGCCGCCGCCCGCACGAGGTGGGGCGCCCCCCGCGTGGCCGAGGACTCGCTCTCCTTCGAGAACGCCGAGCCCTACCGCGAGGAAGGGAACCACATCTGGCTGAACGACGGGCTCGCGACGACCGTCAGCGTCCCGTGAGGCGGGCGCTCGCCGCGCTCGCCGTGGCCTTCGCGGGCCTGGCGGCGCCGACGGCGCGGGCGAGCGACCTGGTCCGGGTGGGAGATCAGCGTTTCCCGCTTCGCGCCGACGTCGAACGGCTCTCGGTGGCGTATCGCCTTCCAGCCGGAGCGGAGCAGGGCGAGCCCGACTGGTACCTCGTCCGGCTCCACCTCCGGCTCGCGCTCGATCCCAGGAGCGGGAACGGCCTCGCGTACGTGAGCGCGCTCACGAACGGGCGCGCGGCGGCGCAGGTGAAGCTGGAGACGCGGCGAGGCGCGGCGGGGCTCGAGACTACCTGGAGCACGGTCGGCCTACTCGAGGGCCGTGTGGAGCGGACGACCTCCGCCCGAACGATCGGGGTGCGCTTCCGAAACTACCTCCAGCTCGCCGGCGTGAGGCCGGGGCGGAACGTGCTCACCTTCCAGCTCGAGCGTTACGGGGTCGTGCAGCTCCGCTCCCTCCGGATCCTCCCGGACTCGGGCATCGAGGTCTCGCCCCTCTCGCCGGCGCGCGTACGCCTCGAGCTCACGCTCCCTGAAGGTGAGGTCGCAGCCGGGGACCGCTTCACGGTCCGCTACCGCCTGACGAACGCCGGCGACCGCGCAGCGCAAGACGTCGTCGTGCTGCCGAGCTTTCCCGAGGGCGTGCTTCGAGTCGTGGGGGCGCGGGAGCGGCGCTACGAGGCGCTCCGAGGCGGCGACCGGGCGGCGGGGGCGTTCACGTTCGAGGCGCTGACCGCGGGAAGGTTCCAGGTCGCGCTCGCCGTTCGGAGCAGCGCCAACCGCCCCGCGGCGCTCGTCGAGGTTTCGGTTCAGACGCCGACCACGGTGTCGGGACGCGGCACGTCATGGCTCGTCGCGCCGGCCGCCACCCTGACCGCAGCGGCGTTGCTCGCAGCGCGGCGCCTGCGAAGACGACTCGCTAATGGATGAGCACCCGGCGTTCGTAGCGGGACAGCGTGCCCTCGTCGATCGTGTAGACGATCGGGTCGCGGAGGAGCGCCGACTCGTCGAGTTGCTCCTTGAGCGCCGCGACGAGGAGGCCCTCGGCGAGCCACTCGAGGGTCGGCGGCACATGGGCCTGCGCCCGCACGAGCCAGGCGCCGTCACCCGCCTCCCGCTCCTCCACGACCTCCGGCGGGCGCAGGAAGCGGGCCTCCCCGGCGGGCGCGCGGAGCGCCACCCCCGCGATCGCTTGGCGTGCATCCTCCGGGTTGCGAGTGAGAATCTCGATCGAGTAGCGGCGGTAGCCGCGCGGGCTGCGCGTCGCCGACGTGATCTGCCCGTTCGGAATGTACTGGCGGTCGCCGTTGAACGAGCGCAGCACCGTCGTCCGCAGCCCAACGGCCTCGACGACGCCGGAGCGCGCGTCCGGGTTGATTGTGACGAAGTCGCCGACCGCATACCAGCCCTCAAGGAGGATGAGGAACCCTGCGCTGACGTCCGCCAGGAACCGCTGCAGGCTGAAGGCGACGAGGAGGACGACGAGGGCGCCGCCGCCGAGCGCGGCCGTGGTGTCCCTGACGAAGATGCTGACGAGGGCGAAGAACGCGGCAAGCGTGACGCCGTACCGGACGAGCGTCTCCACGAGGACGAGCGCCGTCTCGCGCCGCTGCAGCTGCCGCAGGCGCTGCGGGTCCTCCGGCCGCCTGCCCGCGAGCCGCCGGGTGTAACGCCGGATCCCGTACGCGAGCGCGAGCGCACAGACGATCGCGACGGCCGCCCAGATGGCCCGCCAGTAATCGCCGGCGATGAGGGCGAGTTCGAATCTCATGGTGTGGACAGAGCTTCTAGTGCCTACTCATCAGCACGTGACGTGGAACAGCCCGATCGCGCTTCCCTTCGCCTCGTTCCAGACGTCGACCACCTCGGGCGTCGGCAGCAGCACCACCTCGCACTTCTTTCCTGCGAGGTAGTCGGCCGCCTCGGGCGAAAGCTGCACCCTGCCGTGCTGACCCCCGCCGACGACGAGACGGTCTGCGCCGGCTCCCTCCTTGTAGACGTACCTGGCCTCGTCGAGCGAGATCGTGTGCGATGTGCCGTAGACCCGCTTGGAGAGCTTCTTCTTGCGCTTCCGCACCTGGCCGTCGGGGCGGATGATCACGTCGTGGGCGAAGACGGTTCCCTCGACCGTGATCGAGCCGAAGACGGTTCCGTCGATGCGCGGCTTCATCGCTCACCTCCTGCGTTCCTCGCCGGGGACACAGCCCTCGACTGTACTCGGCCGAGGCGAGAAAGACCACGGATCTGACCAGGGGACGCAGCCGCCGTTGGCGAGTAGACTCGCAGCAGGAGCATGGCGAGCCTCGCGTCGGATGCGGCAGGGAAGGTCGAACCGGCCGATGAGGCCGAGGTGAACGAGGCCAACTCGCGCTTTCTGAACCGGGAGCTCTCGCGGCTCGACTTCAACGAGCGTGTGCTGGCTCTCGCCGAGACCGAATCGCTGCCGTTACTCGAGCGGGTCAAATTCCTCGCGATCTTCAGCGAGAACCTCGACGAGTTCTTCCAGATTCGCGTGGCAGGTCTCAAGGAGCAGGCCGCAGCCGGCCTCGCGGGCACCTCTCCAGACGGACTCACCCCGAGCGAGCAGCTCGTCGTGATTCGAGAGCGGGTCGATGAGCTGACCGAGCGCGTTGCGCAGGTCTTCACCAAGGGCATCAGGACGAAGCTGCATGCGGCGGGGCTGCGAATCACAGACTGGGAGAAGCTCACGAAGGCCAACCGCGCGGAGCTGCGCGAGGTCTTCCAAGCGAGGATCTTCCCCGTGCTGACACCGCTTGCGGTCGATCCGGCCCATCCCTTCCCGTACATCTCCAACCTGTCGCTCAACCTCGCCGTGGTCGTTCGTGACCCGAAGGCGGGGCGCCGTCGCTTCGCTCGAATCAAGGTTCCGCCGCTCCTTCCGCGCTTCCTCAAGGTGTCAGGCGCACGCCGCTTCGTCCCGATCGAGCAGGTGATCGCCGCCCACCTCAACTTGCTCTTCCCCGGCATGACCGTCGAGGCGAGCCACTTCTTCCGCGTCACACGCGACGCGGACATCCAGATCGAGATCGACGAGGCCGAGGACCTCCTGTCCGTGCTCCGCACCGAGCTCTTGCGCCGCCGGCGCACCCCCGAGGTCGTCCGCCTCGAGGTGAACGCCTCGATGCCCAAGGCGGTTCGTACCATCCTGCAGCGCGAGCTCGACCTCAAGAAGCAGGACGTCTACGTCACCGACGGGCTGCTCGATCTCGGCGATCTGTGGTCGCTGCTCGAGTTTGGCAGGAACCCGTCCTTGCGCGACAAGCCCTGGCTGGGCGTCACCCAGCCGCGCTTGGCGGCCTCCCAGGGGGAACCACCGGACCTCTTCGCCGTCCTGCGGGCGGGCGACGTCCTCGTCCAGCACCCCTACGACTCGTTCGCCACGTCGGTCGAGGCGTTCGTCCAGCAGGCCGCGGAAGACTCAGCGGTCCTGGCAATCAAGCAGACGCTCTACCGCACCTCTGACGAGGACAGTCCGATCGTGCAGGCGCTGATCCGCGCAGCCGAGTCAGGGAAGCAGGCGCTCGTGCTGGTCGAGCTTCAAGCCCGCTTCGACGAAGAGGCGAACATCGCCTGGGCGCGCAAGCTCGAGCAGGCCGGTGTCCACGTCGTCTACGGGGTGGTCGGGCTGAAGACGCACGCCAAGATCGTGCTCGTCGTGCGGGAGGAGGCCGGCGCGATCAGGCGCTACTGCCACGTCGGCACCGGCAACTATCACCCTGCGACCGCGCGGGCGTACGAAGACATCGGCGTGCTCACGGCGGATCCGGACATGACGGCGGACATCGCCGACCTCTTCAACTACCTGACGGGCTACTCGAACCAGGACGGCTACCGCAAGGCGCTCGTCGCGCCCGCGTCCATGCGCCCCCGCTTGCTCGAGCTGATCGCCGAGGAGGCGGCGGCACCGGACGGCCGGATCGTGATCAAGGTGAACAACCTCGTCGACCTGACGATTATCGAGGCCCTCTACGCGGCCTCCCAAGCTGGAACGCAGATCGACCTGATCGTGCGGAGCATCTGCTGCCTGCGCCCCGGAGTGCCCGAGCTCTCCGAGACGATTCGCGTGCGCTCCATCGTCGGCCGCTACCTCGAGCACTCGCGGGTGTTCCAGTTTGGCGGCGACTCGCGCCCGGCCCGGTACTACATCGGGTCGGCCGACCTGATGCAGCGGAACCTCGACGGCCGGGTCGAGTGCATCGCGCCGATCACCGATCCGGCCCTGGCGGGCCGGCTCGAGGAGATCCTCTCGAGCTGCCTGGCCGACGACGTCCTCGCCTGGGAGCTTCGGCCCTCCGGTTGGCGCAAGGTGCCGACCAAGACCGGGATCGAGAGCCACCTCCGTCTTCAGCAGCTGGCCGAGGAGCGCGCGCGGGGCGAGCGATGAGGCGCAGCGAGGAGCGCGAGCTCAAGCTCGGCGCGCCGCCGTCGTTTCACCTGCCCGCCTTCGACGATCTCGCGGACGGGCTCGTCTCCGTCCCCCGCGAGCCGGAGCGTCTGCAGACCCTCTACCTGGACACGGACGAGCTCGCGCTCACACGCTGGGGCGTTAGCCTGCGGCACCGCCAGGGCGAAGGGTGGACGCTGAAGCTTCCTTCCGAGGGCGCCGGCGACCTCCTCGTCCGGACCGAGCTGACGTTCGAAGGCGCTCCCCGGCAGCCGCCGGCACAGGCGACCGAGCTCGTCCGGGCGTACGTCAGAAGGGCCGCGCTCCGGCCCCAGGTGCGCCTGCGCACGCTGCGGAGACGCCTCGACCTCCAGGACGCCGGCGACGCTGCCGTCGCGCGCCTGTTCGACGACGAGGTGAGCGTGCTCGAGGGACGCCGCGTCGCCGCCCGGTTCCGCGAGCTCGAGGTCGAGACGACCGAGGCAACGCCCGCTGGCTTGCTCGCGCGCATCGTCGAGCGGCTTCGCAGCGACGGCGCCGACGAACCGGATGCCACACCCAAGGTCGTCCGCGCCCTTGGACTACGAGCGCAGGAGCCGCCCGAGGTCGCTGTGGAGGCGCTGGGCGCCAAGCCGAGCGCGGGCGAGGTCGTCCGGCGCGCGATCGCCGTCTCCGTCGCTCGGCTCATCCGCCACGACGTCGTCGTCCGCCTCGATACCGACCCGGAGGGCGTCCATCAGGCGCGCGTGGCGACTAGGCGGCTCCGCTCTGACCTGCGCACGTTCGAGCCGCTGGTAGAGCCCGAGTGGGCCCGGAGCCTCCGTGACGAGCTCGGCTGGCTGGCCGACTCGTTCGGTCGCGTGCGGGACGGAGACGTGATGCTCATGCGGATGCGCAAACGGGCGGCGTCACTTCCCGACGCCGGCGCGCGAGGCGCGTCGCGCGTCCTCGCCGCGCTCGAGCGCGAGCGCGGAGCCGCCTTCGAGGAGCTCCAGAAAACATTGCGCGACGACCGGTACGTGACGCTGCTCGACCGGCTCGTCGAGGCCGCGCGCGAGCCCGTGCTCGTCGGCGACGCCGGCCTTCCTGCGAAGGACGTGCTCCCGGAACTCGTTCGCCGGCCCTGGCGGGCGCTCGAGAAGGCTGCGAAGGCGATCGGCGACTCGCCCGTCGACGACGAGCTGCACGCCGTGCGAATCAGGACGAAGCGCTGCCGCTACGCGGCGGAGGCCGTCGCTCCGGTGCTCGGCAAGCGGGCGCGTGCCTTCGCAAGCGCCGCGGCCGGCCTCCAGGACGTGCTCGGCGACTTCAACGACGCGGTCGTGGCCGAGGGCTGGCTCCGTGAATGGGCCGGCCGCTCCCAGCCGCGTGCGGCGATCTTCGCTGCCGGCGAGCTGGCCGGACTCGAGCGAGCCGCTGCGGAGGCGACTCGAACACGTTGGCGCAAGGCCTGGAGGCAACTCGCTTCGAGCAGGCCGCAGGCGTGGATGTGAGCCGCGTGGTTCGCGGCGCCGGCGCAGCCGGCAGGGAAACGGTGCCGATCTACGTGGTGCGCCATGCCAAGGCCGGCAATCGTGCCCGTTGGGCCGGCCCGGATACCGAGCGACCGCTGACACGTTCCGGCCGCGAGCAGGCCGCTGCGCTCACGGGGCTCTTCGCCGTCCGGCCGCTTGCTCGCCTGGTCACGAGCCCCTACGTGCGTTGCGTGCAGACGCTCGAGCCGCTCGCGCAGGAGCGAGAGCTTCCACTCGAGACGTTCCAGGGCCTCGCTGAAGGAGCGCCGCTCGAGGCCACGCTCGCGCTCGCGCTCGAGACTGCCCGGCTCGGCCCCGCCGCGCTCTGCACGCACGGCGACGTGATCGAGCTGCTCCTTCACCATCTGGCCCGCCACGACGTCCCGCTCGAGACGCAGGGCGAGATCGCGCTCAAGAAGGGCTCGACGTGGATCCTTCAGGTCCGCGACGCCGACGTCGTCGGGGCCGAGTACCTTCCTCCCCCAGCCGGCGGCCAGGCGAAGGGGAACGAGCCTGTGGATCGGAAGGCGCACGCCCGATGAGACCACGAGCTGGAGTGGACCTCGGCGGCACCAAGGTTCAGGCTGTCGTCGTCGACGACGAGCACGCGGTTCTCGGGCAGGCACGGCGGCTTACACCGAGAAGCGGCGGCCCGCAAGCTGTCGCGGACGAGATCGCCGAGGCCGTGCGCGAGGCCGCCGCCGCAGCCGGCGTCGAGTCGAGCTCCCTGGTCGGGATCGGCGTCGGATCTCCGGGAGCGGTCGACGGCGCAGCGGGCACGGTCGCACACGCGCGCAACCTCCCCGACTGGGACGTCGTCTTCCCTCTCGGCCCGGCACTGACCGAGGCGCTGGGCCCGCCCGTCTACCTCGCCAACGACGTGGACGTCGCCATCGACGCCGAGCTCGCGATGGGTGCGGCCAAGCCGTACTCTTCGACCATCGGCGTCTGGTGGGGCACCGGCGTCGGCGGCGGCATCATCCTGGACGGCAAGCGGTGGGACGGCCGCGGCGCCGCGGGCGAGATCGGGCACACCGTCGTCAAGCTGAACGGCGCGCACTGCCCGTGCGGACGGCGAGGCTGCCTGGAGGCCTATGCCGGGAGAGCCGCGATGGAAGCCAAGGCGCGCCGCCTCGCGGAGAAGGGCAAGCAGACGAGCCTCTTCACGATCATGGAGAAGCGGGGGCGGACGCAGCTCACGAGCGGTGTCTGGGCCCGCGCGCTCGAGGAGGAAGACCCGCTGGCCGTGCTGCTCGTGGACCGAGCCGTTGCTGCCCTCGGCGCCGGCGTCGCATCGGCGGTCAATCTGCTCGACGTCGAGGCGGTCGTGATCGGCGGCGGTCTCGGCACACGGCTCGGCCAGGAATCCGCGGACCGCATCGCAGCGGCGATGGCACCGCACCTGTTCGTGCGCGAGCGTCCTCCGGTGGTGCACACCGCCGCGCTTGGCGATCTCGGAGGTGCCCTCGGCGCCGCTCTACTCGCCGAGCACCAGGGCGCGAACTCACCCGAGCCCGGTCGCGTGGCGCCTACGCCGGCCGAGCTTCCTAGTTAGCCGTACCCGGCTACGCGACTCTCGCTCTTGGGTCGGACTCCACTGCCGCTCTCGCCGCCATGCCGAAGGTCTCGACAACGGCGAAGCGGTCGCTCTGCGCGACCACGCGCTCGATCGCGGGCGTCTCGTGGGTCGGCACGATCACGAAGAGCGTCGACCCTGCGCGGACGGCCTCGTACTCGGTGTGGGTCAGCACGACGACCTCGGTGCAGGCGGTAGAGCATTCGCACAGAACCTCGATCTCCTCTGCGCCGTCGTCCAAGCTCACCTTGGCGCCCTCGATCAGCTCGTTGATCGAGCGGAAGAGCACCTGGTTCTTCGCCTGGCGTTCCAACCGCTTTTCCTCGAGAAGGCTCACCATCGCGCCCTCCCTTCCTGCTCAAGCGGCGCGATGGCCAGGAGGTCAAAGGTCGGGAGAGCGTTGTTCCTCTCGTCCACCATACGCCTCTCGGCATCCCGAGTCGAGAGCGCGCGTACAGGCGCTACTCCCCGTCGTCCTCGTACTCCGGGTACGCGCGGACAACTGAGCGGATGACGTCGCGGAGGCTGACGATCCCGATGGTCCTCTCAGCATCGACGATCGGCAAGTGGCGAAAGCCGTTGGTCACCATGATGCTCGCGGCTCTTCCGATCGAGGTCGACTCGGGAACCGTAACGGGGTTTTCCGTCATCCATTCCCGGACTCGCGCCTCGCTCGCCTGGACCCTGTCCGCGACCGCCGCCAGGAGATCGCGCTCGGTCAGGATGCCGATGAGTCGGCCGAAGTCCATGACAAGAGCGGCGCCCACGCCTCTGGCGGCCATCTTCTCTGCCGCTTCGCCGAGCGTGTCCTCGGGAGCGACAGTAAGGAGATCGCGCGACATTACATCGCGAAGCAAGCTTCGCATCCGTAGCGAGAATAACTCCGCCAATCGGTGTTTTCGATGCCGCCGCCCGCGAGGGGTGACCACCAGCAACCGAACGCATGCCAATATCTCGCTAACGAACGGAAGAAAGGACCTGGCGTGGCCAGAGTGGAGATCGTAGGCAGGCGACAAGGTCAGGAGGTGTGGGCGCGGTGGATAGATGGGCACGTGCAAGGCGACAGGGAATTCCTCAAGGTCGCCGGCCTCGATCCGGGTACACGCTTTGAGGATCCGTACGCGTTCGTGGAACTCATCCAGGGGCTCCTAGACAAGGGATCGGAGACCGTCGTCCTCGACGTCCCGCCGAGGCCAGCGTGACCGCTCGCACAAGGCCCGTCTGACTGCAAGACGAGAGGCGTTGCGCGGTGTGGCGCGGTGTGGCCCCCACGTCCCGGGCGTCAGCAAGGGGGAAGCCGCGCTCGAAGCACTCTTGTTGGCGATCGAGTGGCGAGAGCATCACTATTGGCCGCCCTCGACGGCGTACAAGCGCCATTCCTCAGGAACTCCTTTGAGCTGTGCCGAGCCGCGTTCGCGGAAGCGGAGACCCGAGCCGGCCACGAGGTCCTTGACCGTGCTCGAAACAAGCACTTCTCCGGGCTGCGCTTCCTTCGCGACCCGGGCTCCGATGTGTACCGCGATGCCGCCGACCTTGCCGTCCATGACCTCGCACTCGCCGGTGTGAAGGCCGGCACGGACCTGTAGACCGAGCTCGCGCACGCTTTCGGTGATTGCACAGGCGCAACGGATCGCGCGCGCCGGACCGTCGAAGCGCGCGAAGAAGCCGTCGCCGGCGATGTCCAACTCCGCGCCCCGGAAGCGGACGAGCTGGCGGCGGATCAGAGCGTGATGGCGCTCGAGCAGCTCTCGCCAGGCGCTATCGCCGAGCTCAGCCGCCTTCGCAGTCGAGCCGACGATGTCCGTGAACAGGACGGTAGCGAGGACGCGGTCTGGCTCGCTCTCGTCCCAGCCGCCCGCCTCCCAGACGTCCTTCACAAAGCACTCGATCTCAGCGGCGATCAGGCCCGCGGGCTTCCCGAAGGCGAGGTGGCCCGCGCCCGGAATCTCCACGACCCGGGCCGTCGTGATGCGCGAGGCCATGTAGCGGGCGACCTCGACCGGGACGATCCCGTCCTCCGACCCGTGCAGGATCAGGGTCGGGACGCGGACCGTCGGCAGCACGTGCCTGATGTCGATCTCCTTGTTCATCCGGTGGAGCGACTCGACCGCGCCAGGGCTCGCGCCGAACCGGATGTAGCCGAGAAACGAATCCACCTCCTCCTCCTCAAAGCGGCCAAACTCGCGCGCGGCTTCGGTCGCCTGCGCGCGCGGCCCGAATATGCGCAGGTCTCGCTCGACCTCGCGCTCGTACTCCTCCTCGGTTCGGCCCCAGGGGTAGTCCGGCGCCCACATCCTCCGAGGAAATGCACTGCGCACGACGAGCGCCGCCGTCCGCTCCGGGTACGTCGCGGCGAAGAGGATGCTCATCGCCGCTCCCTCGGACAGGCCGTAGAAGGCGGCACGCCGTGAGCCGACCGCGTCCATCACAGCGCGCACGTCGTCCATTCGCGTCTCAAGCGTGGGTGCGCCGCTGACCCGGTCGGACATGCCGGTTCCACGCTTGTCGAACCGAATTAGCCGGGAGAAGGACGACAGCTGCTCGAGAAACGGCGCAAAGGTCGGCATCGTCCACGCGAGTTCGACGTGGGTGACGAAGCCGGGGACGAAGACGAGGTCGAACGGTCCCTCGCCGGTCACCTGGTAGGCGATGTTGACGTCGCCGCTCTTCGCGTATTGGACGTCCGGCACTTCCACCGAGAATAGTGTCCGCCGCACTGGACCTTCGCGCAACGCCAAGTTCAGCGGGGCGGTACTGGACTCGAACCAGTGGCCCCCAGCTGTCGAGCTGGTGCTAACAGTCTGATTTGCAGCGCTTTTGCGCGCTGCGGGGAAGGGCTTGGGGAAGTCCCACGGCGGAGAGAGCGGATTCAGGCCGAGCGTCGTCGGGCGAGAGGACGCTCGCGCAGGCGAGATTCGCTCGCAACCTCCGGCGTCAGGCTGAGAGCAGCACCTCGTACAGGACTAGCCCAACAGTCCACGCGAACATAAGCGTGTAGAAGGCGACCGCCGCCGCCCCAACGAGCAGAGCGCCGAAGTCGACAAGCGTCTCGGGGCGGGTACGTCGGAGTGCAACAACCGTCACAGCCGTTGCGATCGGGGTGAAGACGATGCCTCCCCCGAGTGTGAGCACGATGAGTACTTCTGTACAGAAGCATCTAGGAAATACCTTCGTCTGATCTCAGGCCGGAGTCGCCGGCAAGCTTGCCGCAGCCAACTCGGCACGCTCGGCAGGTGTGACCTCGTACGGAGCGCCAGGCTCGGCGCCGATCACGAGCACGACGGTGTTGTCCGACAGCGCGACGGCAGACCGGATCGTTTTCACGTCGAGGGCGCTCACAAAGGTGCCTGCCGGTGCGTCAACGTCCTGACCGTCCACCTGAAAACGCGCGTGTCCTGTGTGGACGAAGTACAACTCCTGGTGCTGCTCGTCGGTGGGATCCGCGTGGTCGTGCTCGCCGATGAGGCGATCGCCGGTATTCCGAGCGGTGTAGGCGTTGACACCGAACGCGGTGATCCCGAAGTGATTGCGGACCGGCGTCCACTTCGCATCGGTGTGAGCGACGTCGGCGGCTGGGATGTCGGTCAGCGAGGCGTGAGAAGCGGACATGGAGGCGATTCTAGTGGCCACACTGCGCCAGCACTGCCCCGACTGCCGCGGCCTGGCGCGAGCGCGAAGTAGCATCGACGCCATGAAGGTTCTCGCTGCTCCATCCCCCACACCCGCTCCCACCGGCCGACTCCGCGAATGGAATGGCGGCGTTCCGGTCACGGCGAATTCGTCATGCTCAAAACCCAGCCGACGGACGGATCTGCACCGCTCGAGTTCTCCTCCAAGTTCGGTTCGCGTCTGTGGATGAGCCCCGACGACGAATTGCCACCCACGGTATCCGGTGAAGCATGCGCGCGCAGACAACTGATCCGTCAGGGGACATTCCCGGACACTGGCACACCGCGACGTGCCATCCCATGAGGCACGCATCCGGCCGGGTTTTTCTCGTCACCGACTGGGTACACGGTTTGCAGGGTTGCCTCGCCCTCGCGCCGACGCAGGAGGTGGCACGTCGTGACGAAGCACAGGATCGGAACGCAGAAGGAATGGGAGGCGGCCCGGGACGAACTGCTGAAGGACGAGAAGGAGCTCACACGCCGGGGCGACGAGCTCGCACGGAGGAGGCGCGAGCTGCCCTGGGTCCCCGGGGCTCTACCACGAGATCCTCAACGAGCCGGAGCAGGCCAAGGTGATGGACGACCTCGTCGCCTGGCTCGACGCGCACCTGTAGCCGCGGCTACTTGACGACGCGGTACTTGAGATGGGTGACGCCGGGCGCCTCGACCGCGCGGACCTGCTCCAGCTCCAGGTCGCCGACGTCATCCAACAGGCGCTCTCCACTACCCAGCAGGACGGGCACGACGTGCAGCTCCATCTCGTCGATGAGGCCGGCGGCGAGGTACTGCCGCGCGACGTCCGCTCCACCGCTGAGCTTCACGTTCTGGTCGCCGGCCGCCTCCTTCGCCTGGTCGAGGGCGGACTCGATCCCATCGGTGACGAAGTTGAAGGTCGTGTCCGAGAGCTCGAGCGGCTCGCGCTCGTGGTGGGTGAGCACGAAGACGGGATAGTGGAACGGCGGGTCGTCTCCCCACCATCCCTGCCAGGAGCCGTCGCCCCAGTCACCACCGCCAACCGGGCCGAACATGTTGCGGCCCATCAGTACGGCGCCGATGTTCGCGAGCTGCTCCTCGATGACGGGCGTGCTCTCGTTCACCTCGCCGCCGGGGTGGCCGTGGGACTTGCGCCACGCCTCGAGCTCGACCACCCAGTCGTGGAGCCGCTCGCCGCCCTTTCCGAGCGGGTTCTCCTCGCTCTGGTCGGGGCCGGCGACGTAGCCGTCCAGGGACATCGAGATCTCGAATCGGAAGTTGCTCATGTCGCCTCCTCGTGGGGTTCACAGGTACGACCGTGCCTGCCCGGAGAACTCATCGGTCCCTTTGAGACGGACACCCGTCCAGCGCGCTACCAAGATTTAAGTACTCACGGGCGGCTCCCGAGAAAACACGCATGTTCTGTTCTGGGGAGAGCGGGATTCTTCTCGCCCGCGTACTCACAACCGCACTCAGCCTCGCTTTCGCGCGCGGGAACCGACGTCGTGGGGTACGTCACCGAGGGGCCGGGGCTGAGCGCGTACGCGTTAGAGGATGGGACCGTCTACCGGACGTACGTGACCACTGCCCGCGGCCTCGAGCCCGCGATGGCCTACTACGCACTGCTTGACCGCACGCCAAAAGGCCGCGATGAGAGCGACACGAGGCCGCTGTGGGTGAGGCGCCACGACGAGTACGGGACGAGCTAGCGAGATCCAGCGCTCCACTGGCTACGGACCTGGCGCTGCTGCCGACTCCTCTTCAAGGGACATTCCCTGTTTGAGGTCCGAGCGTTCAAGCGACATTCCCGCACGCTCGCGCAGGCTGCAGCCATATCGCTCGACCCAACGCTGCGGGGTCTCAGGTGGCGCTGGCCGCGCGACGACCGTGTTCCGCGGAAAGACCGGGCTGCGGGACCGTGCACTCTATGGTCGGCGTCAGTCAGACATGTGAGAGCCCTCCGGGTCCGACCCGCGGGTGAATCGCTCCCACGCGACGAACCTCTGAGAGTCGGCAACGGACTCGACCCGTTAGCCGATCTGGAGTTATCCCGTTTCCGTTGACACCTCAGCTTGAGACAGCCACGGCTGTCTGAGGTTCGTTTCCGATCATCTCCTCTTCGAAGCGGTGCGGGCTTCGATAGCCGAGCGTCGAGTGCCGGCGGCGGCTGTTGTAGAAGCCCTCGATGTAGGTGAAGAGCGCCAGGCGCGCCTCGTCACGAGAGCGGAAGCTGTGTCGCTCGAGGAGCTCCGTCTCGAGCGTGGCGAAGAAGCTCTCGGCGAGGGCGTTGTCGAAGGCATCGCCACGCCGACCCATGCTGGGGAGGACGCGGGCGGCCTCGATCGTCTTGCCAAAGGCGAGGCTCGTGTACTGGCTTCCCCGATCGGAGTGGAGGACGGGCCCCGGCCGCGGCCGCCTTCGGGTGAGCGCCATCCCGAGCGCGTCGAGGGCGGGCTCTGTCCTCAGGTCGTCGCGCATCGACCAGCCGACCACCTTGCGGCTCCAGGCGTCGAGCACGCAGGCGAGGAAGACGTAGCCCTCCCAGGTGGGCACGTAGGTGATGTCGGCGACCCAGAGGCGGTCGGGCCCCGAGGCGCGGAAGTCGCGGCGGACGAGATCGGCCGCCGCGGGCGCCTCGCGCGAGCGCAGGGTTGTCTTTAGGCCCTTGCGCCTGCGCGAGACGCCTACGATCCCGAGCTCGCGCATGAGGCGGGCGATGCGCTTGCGGGAGACGCGCAGGCCGTGCTCGTCGGCCAGCTCGGCCTGGATGCGCGGCGCCCCGTAGGTCTCGCGCGAGTCGGCGAAGACACGTTCGATCAAGGAGCCCCTCGTCGGCGAGCGCCCGCCGTGAGGGAGGCCGCCCCTTCCAGGCGTAGTAGCCCGCCCGGGTCACGCCCAGGACCTGGCACAGCCGGGAGACGCGATGCTGTGCTCTCTCCGCCTCGATCAGCCGGAAGCTCATGGCCGGCGATCGGTCTCCCGGGCGAAGAAAGCCGCTGCCTTCTTCAGGATCTCCCGCTCCTCGCGCAGACGGGCGTTCTCGCGGCGGAGGCGACGCAGCTCCTCCCGCTCCTCGCTCGAGAGGCCCTCGCGCTTGCCCTCGTCGACCTCGGACTGCAACACCCAGCGGCGCAGCGACTCGGGCGCCACCGCCAGCTCTTCGGCCACGGCCCGGTACGGCCGCCCGCTCACCCGGTACAGCCTGACCGCCTCCTGGCGAAACTCGGGCGAGAAGCTCTTTCCCCTTGCCACATCGACTCCCTTCCGGACGCTTGCGCGTCCATCGTCAGGGTGTCAACGAGACCGGGTCAACTCCAAGCTCACTACGACGTGCACGTTCCCCCCGACCGCAACTCGCTGTCCGTGCCGGACGAGTTCTTCGAGCCGGGCACCGAGTACGAGCTCGAGGTCCTGGCGCTCGAGAGCAGCGGCAACCAGACCATCAGCGTCAGCTTCTTCACGACCAAGTAGCCGCATGACACTGGGAAGGGGTCGGCGACGACCCCTTC
>JBOHAJ010000046.1:0-4468 GCA_050697715.1 Gaiellaceae bacterium | reverse complement strand
GCTCGGCCCGCAGGGACTGCGCGAGGTGGGGGAGACCTGCACGGCGCTCGCGGAGTACGCGAAGGAGCGGATCGGCCTCCCGTTGGTGTTTCCCGAACAGACAACGTTCAAGGAGTTTGCCCTTCGCATCGGACGGAGTGCCAAGGACGTCGTCCGCGCGGCCCGCGAGCAGGGCGTTCACCCCGGCTACGCGCTCGGGCGCGACTACGAGGGCATGGACGACGCGCTCCTCGTCGCAGTCACCGAGAAGCGCACGCCGGCCGACGTCGACCGCCTGGCCGAGATCCTGGCGGAGGTGGCCCGGTGAAGCTCGTCTTCGAGAAGTCGAAGCCCGGGCGCCGCGCCTCCAGCGTCCCACGGTACGACTTGCCCGTCCCGGAGATCCCGGAGGAGCTTCGCCGCAAGCGCCCGCCCCGCCTGCCCGAGCTCGCCGAGCCGGAGGTCGTGCGCCACTTCACCGCGCTCGCCGACCGCAACTTCGGCATCGACACCGGCTTCTACCCGCTCGGCTCTTGCACGATGAAGCACAACCCGCGGGTGAGCGAGCGGCTGGTGCTGCTGCCCGGCTTCCGCGACCTGCATCCGTACCAGGAGGAGGAGGGTGCGCAGGGCGCCCTGGAGCTCATGTGGCGCCTTCAGGAGATCCTCGCCGAGGTGTGCGGGCTCGACGCCGTCTCGCTTCAGCCCGCGGCGGGCTCGCAGGGGGAGCTGACCGGGCTCATGCTCATGCGCGCCTACTTCGCCGACAGGGGCGAGAACCGGACGACGGTCATCACGGCGGACACGGCGCACGGGACGAACCCCGCGAGCGTGACGATGGCCGGCTACCAGCTCCAGAAGGTAGAGACGGACGCGCGGGGGAACCTCGACCTGGACGACCTGCGCGCCAAGGTGAACGGCGAGACGGCCGGCCTCATGCTCACGAATCCCTCGACGCTCGGGCTCTTCGACGAGCACATCGAGGAGGTGGCGGCGATCTTCCACGACGCGGGCGCGCTCCTCTACTACGACGGGGCGAACCTGAACGCAGTCTGCGGCATCTCCCGGCCGGGCGACATGGGGTTCGACATCGTCCACATCAACCTGCACAAGACGTTCTCGCAGCCGCACGGCGGTGGGGGGCCCGGCGGGGGCCCGATCGCGGTGCGGAAGACGCTCGAGCCCTTCCTGCCCGTCCCCGCGATCGTGCGCGACGACGATGGGTTCAGGCTGGACTACGACTGGCCGAAGTCCATCGGGAAGGTGCGCGGCTACACGGGCCCCTTCGGCGTGTTCGTCCGGGCCTACGCGTTCATCCGCATGTACGGGCCGCGCCTCCGGGAGATGTCGGAGGCCTCTGTTCTGAACGCGAACTACCTGCTGGCACGGTTGCAGGAGGGCTATGAGCTGCCCTTCGAGAGACTCTGCATGCACGAGTTCGTGCTGTCGGCGCGCACCCTGAAGCGCGAGCACGGGGCGACGGCGCTCGACGTCGCCAAGCGCCTGATGGACTACGGCTTCCACCCGCCGACGATCTACTTCCCACTCGTCGTCCCCGAGGCGCTCATGATCGAGCCGACGGAGACAGAGGCGAAGGAGACGCTGGACACCTTCTGCGAGGCGATGCTCCGGATCGCCGGCGAGGCCGCCACCGACCCGGCGGTCCTGAAGGAGGCGCCACACTCGCGTCCGGTGCGGCGGCTCGACGAGGTGCAGGCGGCCAAGCGGGCGATCGTCCGCTACGGCTTCGAAGCCCATCCAGACCTGCGCGGCCGACCGGCCGAGGGCGAGGCGGTCGAGGCGCAGAAGGGAGCCTGATGACCTGGACGCGCGCGGAGCTGGTCGACCACGTCGACCAGCTGCACCTGGCGTACCAGGGGCGCGAGTTCGTGGACGAGCTCGCCCGCTTCGCACGCGAGTCGCTCTCTCAGGACGAGCGCGACCTGCTCCAGGACGTTCTCCTCGAGCGCGGCGCCCAGGAGGAGGCGCGCCGCGCCGCGGAGCGACGGCTCGCCGAGCGGGGCTGGTTCCGGAGGATGCTCCGCCGGGCGGAGGAGCGCGCGGAGCGGCTCCGGGGCGCGCGTCGCCCAGACGTGTGATGGAGGTCCGCTCGCGGGCAGATGCGGAGCCGTTCACGACGCTGGACGGCTCTCAGATCCGCGTCCTGCTCGACGCGCGACTGGGCGGTGCCGCGAAGCAGAGCCTCGCCGAGGCCACACTCGCCCCCGGGGAGGCCACGGACCGGCACTACCACGCGCGCACGGAGGAGATCTACGTGGTGCTCGCCGGCTCGGGGGAGATGGAGGTCGAGGGCGAGCGGCGCGCCGTGGGTTCGGGGGATGCGATCCTGATTCCGGCCGGGGCGCGGCACCAGATTCGCGCTGCCGCCGCCGCGGAGCTCCGCTTCCTCTGCTGCTGCGCGCCGCCCTACGCGGACGAGGACACGTTCTTCGAGGAGGAGGACCGATGACGTCGCATGCGAAGCTCGACACCGAAGCGCTCCGGCAGGCGCACGAACGTCACGACTGGGAGCTCCTCACGAGCCTGTACGCCGACGAGGCCCAGTCCATCACCGTGGACAAGAACAATCCGCCCAGCACGCCGCGCGTGCAGCGTGGGCGTGAGCAGATCGGCGCGTTCTGGCAGGAGGTCATGGGCAGAGACAAGACGGACAAGGTGCAAAACCTCCTCGAGGGAGGGGAGAGGGTCTCGTTCCAGGTCGACTGCCTCTATCCCGACGGCACCCGCGTGCTCGCCTCGCACACGCTCGAGCTCGAGGACGGCCGGATCGCGCGCGAGTGGCTCGTGCAGGCCTGGGACGGCTAGCGTCCAGTCGCCAGGTAGCCTGAGACGCCGTGATCGACCTCCGCTCCGACACCGTCACGCAGCCGACGCCCGAGATGCGGCGCGCCATCGCCGAGGCGGTCGTGGGCGACGAGCAGAAGCGCGAGGACCCGACCGTGATCGCGCTCGAGGAGCGCGCGGCCGAGCTGCTCGGGCACGAGGAGGCCGTCTTCGTGCCGACGGCGACGATGGCCAACCAGATCGCTCTGCGCGTCCTTTCGGAGCCCGGGGACGAGGTCATCGCCGAGGCATCCGCGCACGTCTTCCGCTACGAGCTCGGTGGTCCGGCCGTGCATTCGGGCCTCGTCATGAAGGCAATCCCGACCGAGAGAGGGATCATCGCGCCCGAGCAGGTCCGCGAGGCCGTCAACCCGCCCGGCGACCTGCACACGGCGCCGAGCCGCGTCCTCTGCCTCGAGAACACCCACAACGGCGCGGGCGGTCGCGTCTGGCCACTCGAGGCCGTGCGCAGCGTGGTGGCGGAGGCCCGCCGTCACGCCCTCGCCGTTCACCTCGACGGCGCGAGGCTCATGAACGCGGTCGTGGCGAGCGGGACGCCGGCGGCCGCGTACGGGCGCGAGGCGGACACCGTGACGCTGTGCCTCTCCAAGGGGCTCGGCTGCCCGCTGGGGGCCCTCGTCGCCGGGTCGCGGGAGCGGATGGTGAAGGGACGCCGCTTCAAGCACCTCTTCGGCGGGGCGATGCGCCAGGCCGGCATCGTCGCCGCCGCCGGGCTCTACGCCCTCGACCGCAACGTCCACCGGCTGGCCGAGGACCATGCGAACGCACGACGCCTCGGCGAGGGGCTCGCCGAGGCTGGTTTGCCCGTCGACCTCGAGCAGGTGGAGACGAACTTCGTCCTCCTCGACGTGGCCCGGCTCGGCCTGGGCGCCGACGAGGCGGTGGCGCGACTGCGCGCCGAGGGCGTCCTTCTGTCCTTCGGCGCGGAGAGGGATGTCCTCCGGGCGGTGACGCACCTCGGTGTCTCCGCGGCGGCCGTGGAGGAGGCGATCGAGTGCGTCCGGCGCGCCCTCTCGCCGGAACGACAGCCCGCGCCGGCTTCCCCTAGAGTGTGAGCTTCACCGTGCGGCTACCACTCGGTTACCTGGATCCCGGCAGTGGGAGCATGATCCTCCAGCTGCTCGCCGGCGGGGCGGCCGCGGTCGCCGTCGGGGGCAAGCTCTTCTGGCGTCGCATCCTCGGCTTCTTCGGCCTCCGCCGCGACGACGGCCGGCACGAGTCGAGGGGCGACTAGAGGCGGCGCGCGCCGACCCAGGTGGACGCGTACCAGGAGTCGTAGAGGCTGGAGATCTTGACGACGTCGCCGGCGTGCGGCGAGTGCACGAAACGCCCGCCGCCGATGTAGATGCCGACGTGCCCCAGACCGTTGAAGAAGACCAGGTCCCCGGGTACGAGATTCGAGCGTGAGACCGGGCGGCCGTAGCCGTACTGGGACGCGGCATGGTGGGGGAGCGAGATCCCGATCCGGCCGTAGACGTACATGGTGAAGCCGGAGCAGTCGAAGCCCGTGGAAGGCGAAGAGCCTCCCCACCTGTACGGGATGCCCAGGTAGCGGAGCGCGATGGGGACGACCTCGGGGTGGCCGGGCCCGGCGCTCGAGGGCGGCGAGGGCGCAGGGGAGGGA
>JBOHAJ010000045.1:0-2999 GCA_050697715.1 Gaiellaceae bacterium | reverse complement strand
GTCGCCGACAGGTCGCGGTAGGGGTGCGCCGCCGTGACGACTCTGTGCACGTCGTCCACGGTCCAGTCCTCGATCGAGACCATCGCGACCACCTGCTGGGCGAGCACGTCGAGCGGCGAGTGGGGGATGGCGGTCGCCTCGATCGCGCGCTCGCGCATCAGCTTCGTGACCACCGCACACTCGACCAGGTCGGCGCGGAACTTCGGGAACATCCTGCCCTTCGACACCTGCGAGAGCGTGTGGCCGGCGCGGCCGACGCGCTGGAGGCCGCGGGCGACCGACTTGGGGGACTCCACCTGGACGACGAGGTCGACGGCGCCCATGTCGATGCCGAGCTCGAGCGAGGAGGTGGCGACGAGGGCTGGGATCTCGCCTTTCTTCAGGAGCTCCTCGACCTCGATCCGCTGCTCGCGCGCGAGAGACCCGTGATGGGCGCGGGCGATCCCCCGTTCGGCCAGCTCGTTCAGACGCAGGGCGAGGCGCTCGGCCAGGCGGCGGTTGTTGACGAAGACGATCGTCGAGCGGTGGGCCTCGACGAGGCGCAGCAGCTCCGGGTAGATGGAGGGCCAGATCGAGCTCCCCTCACCGGGTTCGCGCATGTCCTCGAGCGGGACGACGACCTCCAGGTCGAGGCGCTTCGCGCGACCGGCATCGACGAGCTCGATCGGGCGGTCGCCGGAGACGAAGCGACCGATCTCGTCGAGCGGGCGCTGCGTCGCCGAGAGACCGATGCGCTGTTGCCGCCGCTCGCCGGTAAGCCATTCGAGCCGCTCGAGGCTGAGGGCGAGGTGCGCCCCGCGCTTGGAGCCGGCGACCGCGTGCACCTCGTCCACGATCACAACTCCGACGGAGCGAAGCGTCTCCCGCGCGCGCGAGGTGAGGAGGAGGAAGAGCGACTCGGGCGTCGTGATGAGGATGTCCGGCGGCTGCCGGAGCATGGCCGCGCGCTCCTGCGCGGGCGTGTCGCCCGTGCGGACGGCGACCTTCAGGTCGGAGCCGATGCCGACGAGCGGCCCGCGGAGGTTGCGCTCGATGTCGTAGTTGAGCGCCTTGAGCGGACTGACGTAGAGCACCTGGGTCCCCTCACCCGGCTGCGCCCGGTCAAGCGCCCAGAGGAACGCGGCAAGGGTCTTCCCGGAGCCGGTCGGCGCCTGGATGAGGACGTGACGGCCGGAGGCGATCGCAGGCCAGCCCTGCGCCTGCGCGGGGGTCGGGGCGTCAAACGTCCGCGTGAACCACTCGCGGACGGCGGGACTGAACGGCGCGAGCGGATCCACGAGTCCAGCGTACCCTGCCCGGCGCGGCCCGCGGCCGACGACGGGACGAGGGTTGCCCTATTGATGGGGATACGCCCATCCCACCTCCCGCTTCGAGCGTATCGGCGCCGGGCGCGCGTGTGGCGCGCGCGTCGTGACGAGACCGGCGCAGACTAGAATCGACGCTGTGGCGACGACGCGGCCGGACCGGCTCCACTTCACGGGCGACGACGAGGCGGACCGCCTCCTCGCCGAGAGCCCGCTCGCCCTCCTCATCGGCTTCGTCTGCGATCAGCAGGTCTCCGTGCAGAAGGCGTTCTCGGCGCCCCTCGAGCTCCGGCGCCGCATCGGCACGCTCGACGCGGCCGCGATCGCTCACATGGACCCCGGCGAGCTCGACGCCGCCTTCCGCACTAGGCCCGCCCTCCACCGCTTCCCCGGCACGATGGCGCAGCGGACACAGGAGCTCTGCGCGGCGATCGCCGACGACTACGACGGGGACGCCTCACGCGTCTGGACTGAGGCGGAGGCCGGCACCGACCTCGAGCGGCGCCTGCTCGACCTCCCAGGCATCGGCCCCATGAAGGCCCGTTCGCTCGTCGCCATCATCGGGAAGCGCTTCGGGGTCCAGCCTCCCGGCTGGGAGGAGGTGGCTCCCACGTATCCGACGCTCGGAGACGTCGACTCCCCGGAGGCGCTCGAAGCCTATCAGGCGAAGAAGCGGGCCTACAAGGCCTCGCTGCGAGCGAAGCAGCGCTAGCGCACGTCAATCCGAACCGGCCCGACCTCCCTAGAGGGAGATATGAAGCGTCTGGCCGCGGCCTCTCTCGCGGGCGCGGCTCTCCTCGCCGTCGCCGCCTGTGGGGGTGACGAGGCCGAGAGCCTGATGCTCCAACTCGAGGAGCAGAACGGCTCGGAGCAATCCGGAACGGCGACGTTAACCGCGGTCGACTCAGGCATGACGAGGATCGTCCTCGCGCTTTCCAACCCGCCCGACGTCGCGCAGCCCTCCCACGTGCACCAGGGCTCTTGCGACGACCTCGGAGACGTCGTCGCTGGGCTCGACAGCCTCCTCGAGGGGCATGCCGAGACGGTCGTCGACCTGTCCCTGGACAATCTGCAGGCGGGCGGGCTCGTTCTCCACGCGCACAAGTCGGAGGCGGAGTCGGAGATCTCCGTCGCGTGCGCGCCGATACCAGCTGCGCGCTAGCTGCTCGCCCAGAGCGGTCTACGACGAGGGCGTCACGAAGTCCCGGGTCAGCTCACGCCGGCGAGGAGGAAGGCACGGGTCTCCTTCACCATCTCGCGCGCGATCACGAGCCGCTGGATCTCCTGGGTCCCCTCGTAGATCTGGGTGATCTTCGCGTCGCGCATCATCCGCTCGACCGGGTATTCCTTGATGTAGCCGTAGCCGCCGAGGACCTGCACGGCCTCGGTGGTGACCTCCATGGCCGTGTCGCCGCAGAGGAGCTTCGCCATGGCCGAGAGCTTCGTCAGCGGCTCGATCCCCTCGTCGATCGCCATCCCCACCTTGTAGAGCAGACCGCGCGCGGCCTCGCACTTCGTTTCCATCTCGGCGAGCTTGGCGGCGATGAGCTGGTGCTCCGCGATCGGCTTGCCCATCGTCTCGCGGGTCTTCGCGTACTCGAGCGCGTAGTCCGTCGCGCCCTGCGCGAGCCCGAGGCCCTGCGCGGCGATGCCGGGGCGCGAGCGGTCGAGGATGCGCATCGCGATCTTGAAGCC
>JBOHAJ010000044.1:0-17443 GCA_050697715.1 Gaiellaceae bacterium | reverse complement strand
TCGAGAAGCACGGGGTGTCGCTCCCGACGAGCCTCTTCACGGACGGGCGCCCGCACTTCGCCGACCTCCAGACGGGGACCGGCCGATGAGGCGGCTCGGAGTCGCGCTCGCGCTCGTCGGCGCCATTCTGGCGGCGGTCTCCTCCACGGCCGTCGCGGCCGAGCAGCCGCTGACGGTGAGCGAGGCGGGGGGCACGCGCTTCCCCGACCGAGCCTACGTGCTCACGCTGCCGGCCGGCATGTACCTCGACGAGAGCCGCGTGCAGGTCCGCGAGAACGGCGAGCCGGTCTCCGCGGTCTCGGTCGTCCCGGCCGACGCCGCGGAGGCGGGGCAGTTCGGCGTCGTTCTCGTCATCGACGCGACCCTGACCATGCGCGGGCAGGCGATCGAAGACGCCGTCGCGGCCGCCCGTGCTTTCTCAGAGCGACGGAATCCGAACCAGCGACTGGCGGTGATCACCTTCAACAGCAAGTCGACGGTGCTGCTTCCCTTCACGACGAGCGAGGCGGCGATCTCGACGGCTCTCGAGTCGACGCCTTCGCTCGCCTGCTGCACCCCCCTCTACGACGCGGTGGACACCGCCCTGTCACTTCTCGAGCGGGCGAAGATCGCCGCCGGCTCGGTGATCGTGCTCTCGGACGGCGCCGACACAGGGAGCTCGGCGAGCCCGGAGCAGGTGACCGCAAGAGCCCGAAAGGCTCACGCGCGGATCTTCTCGGTCGGCCTCCGCTCGGGCGCCTTCCGCCCCGCCCTGCTCGAGCAGCTCGCGCAGGACGCCGGAGGGGACTTCTCCGAAGCCGCCTCGTCCGACGATCTCGAGCCCATCTTCGACCAGCTCGGGAAGATGCTCGCCGGCGAGTACCTGCTCCGCTACCGCTCGAACGCCTCCCCACGGTCGCAGGTGCGCGTCGCCGTGACCGTCGAGCGCGTGGAGGGGTTCGCCGAGGCCGAGTACACGACGCCCGCCCTTCAGGAGGGCCCGGCCACCCCATTCCACCGCTCCTTTGCCGAGCGCTTCCTGCAGTCGCCCGGAGGCATGCTCTTCGTGGCGGTTTCCTCGGCGCTCCTCTTCGCGCTCTGCGTGGCCACGTTCCTGCGGCCGCGCACGCGGACGCTCCGTCGCCGCATGGCCGAGTTCGTCTCGCTCGCGGCACCCGAGAGCGAGGAGGAGGGCGGGCGGCGCGAGCTCCTGCTCGAGCGCGCCGAGAAGTCGATCGAGCGCACCCGCTGGTGGGCCCGCTTCAAGGAAGAGCTCGAGCTGGCCGACATCACGATCCCCGCCGTCCAGATCGTCGTCGGAACGGCCGTCGCGACGATGCTCGTGGTCTGGATCCTGTTCGCGGTCGGAGGCGTCCTCGTCTCCTTCTTCGGGCTTGCCATCCCGTTCCTGGTGCGGGGAATGATCCAGCGCAAGCTCGAAAGCAAGCGGCGGCTGTTCGCCGACCAGCTCCCGGACAACCTCCAGGTCCTCGCGTCGGCCCTGCGCGCCGGCCACAGCATGGTGGGAGCCATCTCCGTGGTCGTCGACGACTGCCCGGAGCCCTCGCGGAGCGAGTTCCGGCGGGTGATCGCGGACGAGCAGCTGGGCGTGCCGCTCGAGAACGCGTTTCAGGTCGTCGCCGACCGCATGGCGAGCCGGGACCTCGAGCAGGTGGCACTCGTCGCCAGGCTTCAGCGGGAGACAGGGGGCAACACGGCGGAGGTGCTCGACCGGGTCGCCGACACGGTCCGCGGACGCTTCGAGCTCCGGCGACTCGTCCGGACGCTGACGACGCAGGGGCGCATGTCCCGCTGGATCGTCTCGTTCCTGCCGGTCGCCCTTCTCGGGATCATCTCGGTCCTCAATCCGAAGTACATCAGCCCCTTGTTCGAGACGACGGTGGGCCGCGTGCTCCTCGTCTTCGCGGCGGTCATGGTCGTCACCGGGTCGCTGGTGATCAAGCGGATCATCAACATCAAGGTCTAGGGAGGGACTCACGTGCTCGTCATCCTCGTCGGGACCCTCTTCCTCGCGGGCTTCTCGGTCGCGCTCATGCTGCGCGCGGCCGCCATGCCACGCATGCGCGCCGCCGAGACGCTGGAGACAATCGACGCCTACGGCTACGCGCATCAGCACGCTGAGGCGAAAGGCGACGCCGGCATGCGGGGCGCTCTCAACGCCGTCGCGAACGGGGTCGGCGGGCTCGTCGCGAGGCGGCTGAGCGGCCTCCGCGAGGCGGAGCTCCGCAACAAGCTGATGGCCGCCGGCTTGTACCGCACGGCGCCGCGGATGTTCATCGGCTACCGCGTCCTCTCAGCGCTCTGCGCCCCCACCGCCTGGATCTGGTTCTCCGCAACCTCGGGACTGCCGGCGCAGCTCGTCCCGCTCGGCGCCGTCATGGCGCTCCTCTCGGGGTGGACGGCGCCGATGTCCATTCTCCGCCGGAGGGCGGAGCGTCGCCTCGAACGGATCGACTACGAGCTGCCCGAGCTGATCGACCTCCTCGTCGTGACCGTCGAGGCCGGTCTGGGGTTCTCGAGCTCGCTCCAGGTGGCCGCCGAGCGGCTGCGCGGCCCGCTCGGCGACGAGATGCGCCTGACGCTCCAGGAGCAGAGCATGGGCCTCTCGACGAACGAGGCGCTGCGGAACATGCTGGACCGCGCGGAGACGCCGGCGATGCGCTCGTTCGTCCGCTCGATCGTGCAGGGCGAGACGCTCGGCGTCTCGATCGGGGCGATCATGCGCAACCTCGCCCTGGAGATGCGCAAGCGCCGCCGGGCGTCGGCTGAGGAGCGGGCGCAGAAGGCCCCGATCAAGATCCTCTTCCCGCTCATCTTCCTGATCTTCCCGGCGATGTTCGTGATCCTGCTGGGGCCCGCCGTCTTCCAGTTCATCCAGGCGTTCGGAGGTGGGTCGTGAGCAGGTGGCTCGTCACGGCGATCTTCGTCCTGCTGACGGCGGGAACGGCCGCGGGGGTCATCGACGCCACTCGCCTCGCGGCGGACGACCCGACCGTGAAGTCCGCGGCCGTCGTCGGCTACTCGGTGCTCAAGCTCGGCGTCGTGCTCGCGTTCAGCGTCTTCGTCTTCGTCCGCGAGCCGGCCCGGCGCCCGGCGCGCGATCCAGTCGCCTTCGCGGCGTGCGCCGCGGCGATCGGCTCGCTCGTCCTCATTCAGAAGCCGGCCGCCGCGGCGTCCGCACCGCTCGTCGTGGCAGCCGACCTCGTGATCCTCGCATCCTGCGCGTGGATGCTGGCGTCCGTGCTCGCGCTGGGACGCTGCTTCGGCGTTCTCCCGGAGGCACGGGGGCTCGTCATCCATGGGCCGTACCGCCTCGTCCGGCACCCGGTGTACCTCGGCGAGCTGGGTGCCTGCGCAGGACTCGTCCTCGCTGCGCCCACCACCTGGAACCTCGTCGCCGCGCTCGTCTTCGTCACCGCCCAGGCCGTCCGCATGCGCCTCGAGGAGAGCGCGCTCACCGCGGAGTTCCCCGAGTACGCGGCCTACGCGGCCCGCACGCCGCGGCTCGTACCGCTGGCACCCATTCGCCTGAGCTCGCTGCCCAGCCCCAAGGTCCGGTGAGCGCTCGCACTGCCACGTCGGCGTGCGGACGCACGCTCGCGCGCCCCACCCTCCGGTCGGCCGTAGCCGCGCTGGCGGCGCTCTTCCTGCTCGGCCTCGTCGGGTCGAGTCAGGCGGCGACCACCTCGATCACACCGGGCGGACCTTCCGTCAGGCTCGAGGTAACCGTCGCCGGCGCGACCGAGGCAGCCGCGTTCGAGGGCACGGCCGGACAGCGGGTCAGCCTCGAGATCACGGACGTGACGATCGGGACGTCGGCCTGCTGCTCGACCAAGGTCCTCCTTCTACGACCCGACGGGACCACGCTCAAGTCGCTCACCGTCGGCACGAACGGGGCCTTCCTGGACGCGACCACGCTGCCGGTGGGCGGCACGTACACGATCGTCGTCGATCCTCAGAGCACGAACACGGGCGGCGCCACGCTCACGCTGCACGACGTCCCGCCCGACGTGGGTGGGCCGATCCTCGCGGGCGGGCTCCCGGTCACCGTCGCCTTGGATACTCCTGGCCAGAACGCCCGGCTGACAGTCTCCGGCACCGCCGGGCAACGCGTTGCCGTGGAGACCACGGGCGTCACGTTCTCCGGGAAGCTCACGCTCCTCCAACCGGACGGGAAGACCCTCGTCTCGGCGAGCATCGGCACGAGCGGCGGCTTCCTCGACGCGACGACGCTGCCGACCACGGGGGCCTACACGCTCTTGGTCGACCCCACCGGCACCGCCACGGGCGACGCGACGCTCACCCTCGTCGACGTCCCTCCTGATGTCGCCGCGACCATCGTGCCGGGCGGGCCTGCCGTCACGGTGACGACCTCGGTGCCGGGCCAGAACGCCCGCGTCGCGTTCAGCGGCGTCGCGAACCAGCGCGTGAGCCTGGCGGTGACCGACCCATGCTGCTCGACTCGAGTGACCATCCTCCGTCCGGACGGGAAGACGCTCGCCTCGGCGACCGCCGGAGCGGCGGGCGGCTTCATCGACGCGGTCAGCCTCCCCACGAGCGGGACGTACGCGATCCTGGTCGACCCGCAGGGTCCCGGGACGGGAAGCGTCACGCTCAGGCTCTACGACGTTCCCGCGGACGCGGCAGCGGCAATCGTCCCCGGGGGCGCCGCGGTGGGAGCAACGACCACCGTGCCCGGCCAGAACGCCCGCCTCACCTTCAGCGGCGTCGCCGGCCGACGCGTCAGCATCGTCGTCGGGCCGGCTTGCTGTGCCGCGCGAGTGAGCATCCTGAAGCCAAACGGCACGACTCTCGTCGGCCCCGTGACGACGTCCGTGAGCGGCGGCTTCGTCGACGCGACGACCCTCCCGGTGACGGGTACCTACACGATCGTCGCCGACGTGCAGGGCGCGGCGACCGGCAGCCTGACGTTCACGCTCTACGACGTCCCGGCAGACATCGGCGGGACCGTCACGCCGGGCGGACCCGCGGTCACGGTCACGACCTCCGTCCCGGGCCAGAACGCCCGGCTTACGTTCGCCGGCAGCGCAGGGCAGCGCATCAGCCTCAAGATCGGCCCCTCGTGCTGCAGCGTCCGCGTCACGCTGCTGAAGCCGAACGGGGCGAGCCTCGCCGCCACGAACGCAGGCACGAGCGGTGGGTTCCTGGAGACAACGACACTGCCGGTGTCCGGGACCTACGCCGTGGTCGTCGATCCCCAGGGCTCCGCTACCGGCAGCGTGACGCTGACGCTCTACGACGTCCCCGCGGACGTCGCGCACGCGATCGTGCCAGGCGGAGGGACCGTCACCGTCTCGCTCGGCGTGCCAGGCCAGAACGCGCGCCTCGCGTTCGACGGGGCAGCGGGCCAGCGGGTGAGCTTGGAGGTGACAGGCTCCTGCTGCACAGCCGCCGTCTCGCTCCTCAAGCCCGACGGCACGACGCTCGTCTCGATGTCCATCTTCGGAGCCAACGCGTTCCTCGACACCCAGACGCTCCCTTCCACCGGCACGTACACGATCGTCTTCGACCCGCAGGGGTCGGCCACCGGAAGCGCGACGTTCGAACTCCACGACGTCCCGCCGGACGTCACCGGGACGCTCGTGGCCGGAAGCCCTCTGCCGATCGCGCTGGCGACGCCGGGGCAGAACGCTCGCCTGACCTTCAGCGGGGCGGCGGGCCAGCGCGTCAGCATCGAGCTCTCGAGCGTGACGATCGGGTCGTCGCTCGGCGGAACGAAGGTCTCGCTCCTGAAGCCGGACGGCTCGACGCTTGTCGCTCCGGTCACGGTCGGCACCAACGGCGCGTCTGTCGGCCCCGTCTCCCTTCCGGTGAACGGCACGTACGCGGTCATCGTCGACCCCCAGGGAGCGAACACAGGGAGCATGACGGTCACGCTCCACGACGTCCCAGGGGACTTCACGGGCTCGATCGTCCCCGGAGGCGCGCCCGTCGCCGTCACGATCGTCGCGCCTGGCCAGGATGCGCGCATCACGTTCGCGGGCACGGCGGGTCAGCGCGTGAGCCTCGAGCTCACCGACGTCACGATCGCAAGCGCGAAGGTGTCGTTCCTCGACCCGGCGGGAGGGACGCTCGTCGGGCCTCTGTCCGTGGGGACGGGCGGCGGCTTCGTCGACGCCGTCATGCTCCCGGCGACAGGGACGTACACGATCTTCCTCGATCCGCAGGGGACGGCCACCGGGAACGCAACGCTCCGGCTCTACGACGTTCCCCCCGATGCGACGGCCGCCGCGACCCCGGGCGGTGCCGCCGTCACCGTGACGACCTCCACGCCGGGGCAGAACGCAGCGGTCACCTTCACGGGCACGGCCGGACAGCGGGTGAGCATGAGGATCGGCCCGACCTGCTGCATCACGAAGGTGACGGTGATGAGCCCCGACGGCACGATCCTCTTCGGGCCGTCGAGCTTCGGCACGGGCGGAGGCTTCGTCGATACGGAGCTCCTCCCCGTGCTCGGCACGTACACCGTCCTCGTCGATCCTTTCGGAACCGCGACGGGGAGCGTGACGCTCACGCTCTACGACGTTCCGGCCGACGTGACCGGGACGATCGCTCCCGGCTCCTCGCTCACGTTGACGACCTCGGTCCCCGGCCAGAACTCGAGAGCGACGCTCGCCGGCACGGCGGACACCGGCATCAAGCTGACCGTCGGGCCGTTCAACTGCTGTAGCACGAAGGTCTCCATCCTCAACCCGGACGGGACAACGCTCGTTCCCGCGACGAGCTTCCCGCCCGACGGAGGCGCCCTTCTCGCGCGCCTCCCCCTCACGGGGACGTACACGATCCTCGTCGACCCGCAGGGAGCGGCCACGGGCAGCGTCCACCTCGCGCTCGAGCTCGACACGACCGCGCCCGCACCGCCGACGCTCACGCTTTCCGAGTCGGCGCCGGACTCCCACGTCGTGGGGGCGAGCTTCTATTACCGCCCGGCCGGCTCCGGGGGATCGTTCGCCGTCGGCGCGACGTCGAGCGACGGAGGCACAGGCCTTCAGAAGGTGCGCTTCCCGGGGCTCGGGAGCGGATTCACTCCGGCGAGCGCCGTCGACGACACGCTCTCCCCGTACACCCAGACGTACACCTGGTCGAGCGGAGCGGGCTACTCGAACTCGGCCAACCTCGTGACCGCGTACGACAGGGTGGGCAACACGTCGTCCGCTCCGTTCGGCGTCTACTCCGACACTGCCGCTCCCACGACGACCGACAACACGAGCGCGATCGGGTCGGGCTGGAAGAACACGACCCAGTTCGTCGTCCTCTCCGCCTCGGACGGAACAGGAGCCGGCCCGGCCATCACGTATTACACGGCCGACGGCTCGACGCCGACGTCGAGCTCGGCGCAGGGGACGACCGTCAGCCTCTCGACCGACGGCGTCTACACGGTCGAGTACTTCTCCGTCGACCACGTCGGCAACGTCGAGGCCGTCCGCACGGCGGGCACGCAGGTCCGTATCGACAAGACGAACCCGAGCTCCGCCGTACTCGACCCGCTCCCGGCAACGATCAAGAACGGCCAGGTGTTGACGGGATCGGGCGCCGATGCCCTCTCGGGCCTGGCCTCGATCGCCTACTACTACTGCGCCGGCTCGAACTGCACGCCGTCCGTCCTCATCGGCTCCAGCTCCACGCCACCCGGCTACGGGGTCACGTGGTCGGCCGAGCCGGCAGACGGGACGTACCAGCTGCTGGCGCGGGCAGTGGACGCGGCCGGAAACACGCTCGACTCGGCCAAGCGCACTGTCGTCATCGACAACACCGCTCCGAATACGACGATCACCTCGGCGCCCGCGAACCCGACGAACCAGACGGGCGCAAGCTTCTCGTTCTCGGCGACGGAAGGTGGCTCGACCTTCGAGTGCCGCCTGGACGGGGGCGCTTTCGCCACGTGCACCTCGCCGCGAACGTACGCGGGCCTCGCCGTCGGCTCGCACGCCTTCGAGGTGCGCGCGACCGATCCGGTGGGGAACATCGACCCCTCCCCCGCCTCATTCAGCTGGACGATCGACCTGACGCCGCCCGAGACGACGATCACCATGGGGCCGGCCAGCCCGACCAACTCGACCTCGCCGAGCTTCACCTTCACCTCCAGCGAGGCGGGATCCAGCTTCCAGTGTGCGCTCGACGGGAGTGTCTTCTCACCCTGCACGAGCCCCAAGAGCTACACGGGTCTCGCCGCCGGATCGCACACGTTCGAAGTGCGCGCCACCGACCCGGCCGGCAACACCGACGGAAGCCCCGCCGCCCATACGTGGACGATCGACACGAGCGCACCCGAGACGACGATCACCTCGGCGCCGGCCAGCCCCACCAATCAGACGAATGCCAGCTTCTCCTTCGCCTCCGAGCCCGGCGCCACCTTCCAGTGCCGCCTGGACGGGAGCGCATTCGCCGCCTGCACGAGCCCCCGCACGTACACGGGCCTCGCCGCCGGCAGCCATACGTTCGAGGTCCGAGCGATCGACACCGCCGGCAACGCCGACTCCACCCCCGCCGCGGGGGCGTGGACGATCGACCTGACGGCGCCCCAAACGACGATCACGGCCGGCCCCGCCGACCCCACGAACCAAACGGACGCGACCTTCTCGTTCATCTCCAGCGAGGCCGGCTCCAGCTTCGAGTGCGCGCTCGACGGCGGCGCCTTCGCGGGCTGCGCGAGCCCGATGAGCTACACCACCCTTGCCGAGGGGGCACACACGTTCGAGATACGCGCCACCGACCCGGCCGCCAACACCGACGCGACGCCCGCAGCCCTCGGCTGGACGGTCGACCTCACCCCGCCCGAGACCTCGATCACCTCAGCGCCGTCGAGCCCGACGAACTCCACCTCGCCCGCCCTCGGCTTTGCGTCCAGCGAGGCGGGCTCGAGCTTCGAGTGCAGGCTCGACGGCGGCGCCTTCGCCGCGTGCACCTCGCCGAAGAGCTACGCAGGGCTTGCGGCAGGTACGCACACCTTCGAGGTGCGCGCCACCGACCCGGCCGGCAACACCGACGGAAGCCCCGCCGCCCATACGTGGACGATCGACACGAGCGCACCCGACACGACGATCACGACGGCGCCCTCCTCGCCCACCAACCAGACGAGCGCCGCCTTCACCTTCGCCTCCGAGCCGGGCGCCGGCTTCGAGTGCCGGCTTGATGCAGGCGCGTTCGGCTCGTGCACCAGCCCGAAGACGTACGCGGGACTCGCCGCCGGGACGCACACCTTCGAGGTGCGCGCGCTGGACGCCGCCGGCAACACCGACCCGACGCCCGCCTCCTCCAGCTGGACGATCGACACGAGCGCGCCCGACACGATCATCGCGTCCGGCCCCGCCGACCCCACAAACCAGACGAGCGCGGACTTCACCTTCACCGCGGACGAAGCCGGCTCGAGCTTCGAGTGCGCGCTCGAAGGAGGCCCGTTCGCCGCCTGCACCACGCCCAAGAGCTACTCCGCCCTCGCCGAGGGGAGCCACACATTCGCGGTGCGCGCGACCGACGCGGCCGGGAACACCGACGCGAGCCCTGCAGGCCGCTCGTGGACGATCGACACGAGCGCGCCGGAGACGACGATCACGTCCGGGCCCGTAGCCCCCACCAACCAGACAAGCGCCAGCTTCACCTTCGCCTCCGAGCCCGGCGCCACCTTCGCGTGCCGGCTCGACGCAGGCGTGTTCGGGTCGTGCACCAGCCCCGAGACGTACTCGGGCCTCGCGGCAGGAGCGCACACCGTCGAGGTACGCGCCACCGACGCGGCCGGCAACGCCGACCCGACACCTGCCGCCTGGAGCTGGACAGTCGACACAACAGCGCCCGATACGTCCATCGTCTCGGCGCCCGCCGACCCGACCAACCAGACGAGCGCCGCCTTCACCTCCGCCTCCGAGCCGGGCGCGAGCTTCGAGTGCGCGCTCGACGGCGGCGCCTTCGCCGCCTGCCCCTCGCCGAAGTCATATTCCGGCCTCGCCGCGGGGACGCACACCTTCGAGGTGCGCGCCACCGATCCGGCCGGCAACACCGATCCGACGCCCGCCTTCTTCAGCTGGACGATCGACACGAGCGCGCCCGACACGATCATCGCGTCCGGCCCGGCGGATCCCACGAACCAGACGAGTGGGTCCTTCTCGCTCTCGTCGAGCGAGGCAGGCTCGAGCTTCGAGTGCGCGCTCGACGGCGCGCCCTTCGCAACGTGCACCTCGCCCGAGTCCTACACCGGACTTGCCGAGGGAACGCACACCTTCCAGGCGCGCGCCACCGATCCCGCCGGCAACACGGACCCGAGCGCAGCGAATCACACCTGGACGGTCGACCTCACGCCTCCGGCGCCGCCCACGATCGACAGCCCAGCGGAAGGGAGCACCAGCGCGACCGGAACCATCGCGCTCTCCGGCACGGCTGAGCCGGGGAGCACGGTCGAAGTCTTCGAGGGTGCCACCTCCACGGGGTCGACGACTGCCGGGCCCGACGGCGCCTGGTCGAGCACGCTCAGCAGCGTTCCCGACGGGTCGCACTCCTACACAGCGACGGCGCGCGATGCCGCAGGCAACACGTCGTTGCTCTCGAGCGCGCGCACGGTCATCGTCGACACGTCCGCGCCGAACACGACGATCGGCGCCGGTCCGATCGGCTCCACCCCCTTCACGACGGCCACGTTCTCGTTCAGCGCGGACGAGGCGGGCTCGAGCTTCGAGTGCGCGCTCGACGGGGCGCCGTTCGCGGCCTGCACCTCGCCGAAGTCGTACTCCGGGCTCGCGGAAGGCTCGCATACCTTCTCGGCTCGGGCGATCGACTCGGCCGGCAACGTCGACCCGACTCCCGCGAGCCGCACCTGGACGGTCGATACGACGGCGCCCGACCCGCCCGTGATCACGAGCCCGGCCGACGGCAGCACGAACACGACTGGAACCGTCGCGCTCGCCGGGACGGCCGAGCCGGGCAGCGTCGTGGAGATCTTCGACGGAGGCGTCTCGAAGGCGTTTGCGACAACCACCGCGGGCGGCACCTGGGCGAGGACGTTGACCGGCGTCGGGAATGGGTCGCACTCCTACACGGCCACGGCGCGGGACGCGGCGAGCAACACGTCCGCGCCCTCGACTCCCGTCACTGTCCTCGTCGACACCGTCCCCCCCGAGACGACGATCACGAGCGCCCCCTCCGATCCCAGCGCCTCGGCTGACGCGACGTTCGCCTTCGACTCGAGCGAGCTCGGCTCCACCTTCGAGTGCTCCCTCGACGGCGCGCCCTTCGCGGCCTGCGCGTCGCCCACGTCTTACACCGGTCTCGGGCCGGGCGCGCACACCTTCGAGGTGCGGGCCGCCGACCCGGCCGGGAACACCGACGCCTCGCCGGCGGCCTACTCCTGGACGGTGACCTGAGCCGGCCGGCCCGATCAGCTCATGTCGTGCAACGAACACAACAGTCGGAGGGGATCCTCGTGAGAAAGACATCCGGATGGACGTGCATTTCGGGAGCGTGCGCGGGACTGGTGGTCGCGCTCTTGATCGTCGCACCGGTCGGAGCGGCCCCCGCGACGCCGGTCGCGGCCACGCCCGACGAAGGCGTGGTCGCGGACGCGGTCCCGGTATTCGGCTGGGAGCCCGTCGCGGGCGCCGACCGCTACGAGTGGGAGATCGCCGCCGATCCGGGCTTCAACTCGCCCGTGCTCGGCTCGAGCTACGACCACTTCTTCACGCGAAACACACGCGCGACCCTCAAGAAGACGATCCCGAACGGAACGTACTGGTGGCACGTCCGAGCCGTCGCCTCCAACGGCTCCGTCTCGCCGTGGTCGCCGGCCCGCTCCTTCACAAAGAGCTGGGCGCGGTCGCCCGACCTCCTTGCTCCGGATGACGGAGCCACGTTCGTCTACCCCGAGGATCACTTCAGGCTCGCCTGGGAGCCCGTCGCAGGCGCGTCCCGCTATCTCGTCACGGTGGCCACGGACCCCGGCCTCAGCTCCGTCGTCTGGTCGACCGGGCCCGTCGAGACGCAGGCCACCGCGTTCAGCCTCCTGGCCCCGCTCGCGCCCGATCAGACGTACTTCTGGGGGGTCACCCCGATCGACGGAGAAGGCAACCGCGGCTCGCCGTCGGAGGTCCGCTCGTTCATCTGGGAGTGGCCGTCGACGACGGCGACCCGCGTCGAGGACGTCGCCCCCGAGTCCGAGATCTACGACTACGAATTCTCCTGGGATCCCGTTCCGGGCGCCGCCGGCTACGAGCTCGAGGTGAACTCGTCGAGCGACTTCGCGCCCGGCTCCCGCGTCTGCTGCTTCGTCAACGCGATCACCAAGCTGACGACGATCGGGACCTCGTACGCGCCGACGCTCGTGCTGCCGAACAACCATTACTACTGGCGCGTCCGCGCGCTCGACCCGAGCCGGAACGCAGGCGTCTGGAACGAGGGGCCGGAGTTCACCAAGAGCTTCGACAACCTGCTCCCGTCCGTGCAGAACCTCCGCATGCTCGATAACTCGTTCCCGACGGAGGGTCCGTTCGAGACCTCGGTCCCCATCGTCGCCTGGGATCCGGTCCCGGGAGCCTCGAGTTACGAGGTCGAGGTGACCGTGTTCGCGGGCGGCTGCCAGTGGACGGCGCCGACGAACACGGGGCACTGGAAATCCAAGACGGCGACGACTTCCTGGACGCCGCTCGGGTGGGGCTGGAACAACGTCAAGCCGTACGAATCCCCTGTCGCCGTGTCGGTCGACACGCCCAAACTGGAGCCGCTGCACGACTACTGCGTCCGAGTCACCGCGCTCGATCGGCCGGCGGACTCGCTCAGCCCGTACGTCCGCAGCATTGAGACGTACCTCCCGGACGAGTCGACGCCGGCGTTCACGTGGCTCGGCACGCCCGGAGGCGACGTGTGCAGCCCCTCTTGCCGTCCCGGCTCGCTCGGCTCGGGCGACTACCTGCTCCCGTTGAGCGGCGAGGTCAAGGGATCCATGCCGGTCTTCCGCTGGAAGCCGCTCGCCGGCTACGAGAGCTACTTCGTCCTCGTCGCCAAGGATCCGGACTTCACGAACGTCGTGGACTACGCGTTCACGCGCGTGAGCGCGTACGCGCCGCGGAGGGGATTCGGCCCGAAGACGTATCCCGACGAGACGACCTCGTACTACTGGGCGGTGCTGCCCGCCCCCGGCTCGAACGGGAGCGGCGTGACGACGGCGCCGCGCTTCAGCGCGCCGCAGAGCTTCGAGAAGCGGTCGGTGCCGCCGGGCCTCCTCGCCCCGGCGAACGGGACAGTCTTCCCCGGAGCGGTCCGGTTCCACTGGACCGCCGTCCACGCCGCCCGCCGCTACCGCCTCCAAGTCTCGCGCGACCCGACGTTCGGGAGCAAGATCGTCGAGGAGGTCCTCACAGACTCGACGACGTACACGAGCAGCGTGTCCTATCCCGCCGACACGAACCTGTATTGGCGGGTGCGTGCGGACGCCGAGAGCGTCGACGTCGGCATCGGCGTCGGCCTCACCTGGTCGGCGACCGGCCAGTTTCGCAAGACGCTCCAGAGGCCGGCGCCCGACCCGACGAACCCGACGAGCGGCGACTTCCTCCCCACCTGGAGGTGGTCGCCCGTTCCCGGAGCCGTGTCCTACGACGTCGAGCTCGTCTTCCCCAACGGGACGCCGAAGCTGTTCCCGGGCATCCCGTCTGCGGCCGCGACGCCGACGCTCCTCAAGGGCACTGGGATCTGGAAATGGCGCGTGCGCGCGAACTTCCCTCAGGTGAACGTGCTCACGCTGACCAAGGGGCCGTGGATGGCATACCAGTCGTTCACGCGCACGATCAGGGAGCCCACGAACGCCGCGGAGGACGTGACCGCCACCCGCGTCCTCATGAGCTGGGACCCGAAGATGGGCGCCCGGAACTATCGCGTCCAGGTCTCGACCCGACAGGACTTCGGCACGATCGTCGAGAGCGTGGCGACGGACAACACGAGCTACGCGCCGCTCCTCACCCAGCTGGCCTACTCGACCGGGGGCACCTTCTACTGGCGCGTCGCGGCCGCGGACGACATCATCGCCAACGTCGGCGACTACACGCCCGCGCGCTCGTTCACCCTCCAGGCGGGAACGGCTTCGCGCCTTCCGACGACCCTCACGGGCACGATCACGCGAACGACGACGGCCATCCGCGTGCGCGGCTCCGTGTGGCCCAACCACCGGGGCAAGCGGGTCGTGGTGACGCTCTACCGGAAGCGCGACGGGCACTTCCGGGCTCTCGCGGTGAAGCGGCCGACCTTGTCGTCCACGAGCCGGTTCGCGACGTCCTTCGCCCGGCCCCGCCCGGGCACGTGCAAGGTGACGGCGCGGTTCCCGGGGGACGTCGATCACGCGCCCTCGGCCGCCTCCAAGACGTTCCGCTGCTAGCGCCAAGCGACTGAATCCCTCGCATGAGTGATTGCGGGCCCTCCCCGGAGCAGGGAAAAGGAGTAAGAGGGAGGGAAGCAAAACTTGCGGCCATCGAACGACTCCACGATCCGGGTCCTGCTCGCCGACCCCCAGTCGATGTTCCTGAGCGGACTGGGGCGCCTCCTCGATCGCGCTGGGCTCGCCGTCGTCGCACTGGCGAGGGACGAGGAGACGGCCGTCGCCTTCGCCGCGGAGCACGAGCCGGACGTGATCGTCGTCGACGTCAGGCCGCCCGCCATGTCCGGCGGGGAGACGGTGCGGGGGCTGATCGAGGCGTCGCCGGAGTCCCGCGTCCTCGTCCTGACCGACTCGGCGGGCGCGGAGGACGTCCTCGAGACGGTGGCGGCAGGCGCCTGCGGCTACCTGCTCAAGGAGTGCTCCCTGCAGGAGCTCGTCGCCTGCATCCACGCGGCTGCGGCGGCGCGCTCGCTCATCCTGCCCAGCACCGCCTCCCGGCTGCTCGAGCACGCTCGCGCGTCGCTCTCGCCGGACGAGACGGAGGACCTGTCGGAGCGTGAGCTTCAGGTGCTGCGCCTGCTGGCAGAAGGGCACGACAACGCGGAGATCGCGGCGGAGCTCTACATCAGCCCCGCGACCGCCAAGTCCCACGTCTCGAACATCCTCACGAAGCTGCACACGCAGAACCGCGTGCAGGCGGCCGTCTACGCCGTCCGCGCGGGACTCGTGTAGTGCCCCTCCAGACAATACACGCCTGCTTCTGACCCGCGATCACGCGGCGCCAGAGCCCACCCCCGCCCTTGCCAAGGCGTCCAGCCTTGCCTGCGGACGAGTGCGGACTCTGACTTGGTGCTCGCAACCCAGAAGCGGGGCAGCATTACCTGGACGGGCACCAGGTCCTAACGGCGAATCGGCCGATCGGCCGATTGAAGGACCAGGGGGCGCGTGCGAAGCTCCACGGGAGGGATACGCCTGCCGGCTTCACAGCCCCTGCGAGGCAGGCTCACTGCGGACTCCTTTGGGAGAGGGGAGCGTGCGGCATGGCCTTGAAGGTGCTCTTGGCGGACGATCATCCGCTGATTCTTTCCGGCATTCGAAGAACGCTCGAGGAGGCGGGAGGCATCGAGATTGTGGGGGAGGCCCGCACGGGCAGCCAGGTGCTGCCGCTTGTCGGGCGGACGAACCCAGACCTCGTCCTGCTGGACGTCAGGATGCCCCAGCTCGACGGGCTCGCCTGCCTGGATCAGATCCGGCGGCGTCACCCCACGGTGAAGGTCGTGATGCTCTCGGCGTTCACCGATCCGGAGCACGTGCAGTCGGCTCTGCGTCGCGGCGCGAGCGCCTACGTCGTGAAGGCGGTCAACCCGCTCGACCTTCCGTCCGCGCTGCGCCAGGCGGCCGAGGCCACCGTCTTCCACGCGGTCGGCCTCGAGGACCGGGACGGGGACTCCGAGGAGGTGGGGCTCACGAAGCGGGAGAAGACGCTGCTCAAGGCGGTGGCGAAGGGCCTCTCGAACCAGGCGATCGGGAAGGAGCTCTGGATCAGCGAGCAGACGGTGAAGTTCCACCTGCGCAACATCTACCGGAAGCTGGGCGTCACCAGCCGGACGGAAGCAGCTCGCTACGCCTACGAGCACGGCCTCGTCGAGGCCACGGCCTAGTGGCAGACGTGCTCGAGGGTCTGCTCGCCGAGCTCGAGTCGCTTCTCGCCGGCGAGGAAACCGAGGAGCTTCAGACCGCGCTCGCGCGGGGGTGCGACCGCGCAAGCCGGATCGTGCGCAGCGCAGACGGGGACGAGGACACCTGCGCGCGAGCCGCCGTCGCGCTTGCCGCGGAGACGTTGGCCGGCCTCGCTCCCGGACGTCGTTGGGCGGCAGAGGACGCCGAGCAGCTCGCCGCCGCGGTCGCCCGTCTCACGGACCTCTCGCGGCGGGCGGCCGCCGTCGAGCTCTACAGGGAGACCCTCCGGGCACTCGCCGAGCGCGACCTGCCGCCCGCCGTCGCGGTCGAGGTCGTCCTGTTCGCTCTCACAGCCTTCGGGCCGGTGCGCGAAGCATCGCTCTGGATACGGCGCGAGTCGACGGAATGCATCTTCTTCGTGGGCTCCGGTCGACCGACGCGCCGGATGCGCGCGGCGGCGAAGGCCGCGCTCGCAGAGGAGCCCGAACTGCAGGAGGAACGCAGGGGCTTCGTGCACGCCGTACCGGTGCTCCGCTGGGGGCGTCCGCTGGCGGCGCTCGTGTTCCGCTCGCGGCCGAGCGACCGGAATCTCGCCGCCGCGTTCTCGGAGGAGGCCGCAGCCGCTCTCGGGCCCGCGCTCGAGAAGGATCTCCTCCTCGATCGCGTCGTCGAGCGCGAACGAGCCCTCGTCCAGGCGGGAGAGCGCAGGCTCACGCGGCTCGGCTTCGACATCCACGACGGCCCGCTCCAGGACATCGCGGCCCTCGCCGCCGATCTCCGCCTCTTTCGCTCCCAGCTCGAGCGCGTCACCCGCGACCACGAGCTGGAGGACGTCCTTCTTGGCCGCCTGGACGACTTCGACGCCCGCCTCACCGAGCTCGACGGCGACCTCCGCGAGCTCGCCCACTCGCTCGAATCGCCGAGCGCGGTCGGCCGCCCACTCCCGGACGTCCTCAGGAGATACGCGGAGGCCTACTCCCGCAGGAATGGGATCGACGTCGCGGTCGACCTTCGCGGCGACTTCGAGGTCCTCTCGGCATCCCAGCGCCTCGCCCTCGCCAGGATCGTGCAGGAGGCGCTCACGAACGTCCGCGAGCACAGCGGCGCGCGCGAGGCGTCCGTCACCGTGACCGTCGGCCGGACGAGCACCGACGCCGTCGTGCGGGACGACGGCCGCGGCTTCGACGTCGAGCGCACGCTCGTTCGCGCCGCCCACCGAGGGCGCCTCGGCCTCGTCGGGATGGCGGAACGCGTTCGCCTCCTCGGAGGCAGGCTCGCAGTCGACAGCCGGCCTGGCGGGCCGACCACCGTCTCGGCGACCATCCCGCGCTGGGAACCGATCGCGGCCGGCGACCGGGTCGCGGCCGCCTCCTGAAGCACACGCCCCGAAAAACC
>JBOHAJ010000043.1:0-4804 GCA_050697715.1 Gaiellaceae bacterium | reverse complement strand
AGCGGCGAACGGCCTCGGGCAGGAGCCGGTGCTCAACCTCCTGCAGGCGGGCGTGGAGGGTCTCCCGCGTGTCGCCCGGGAGCACGCGCACCGCTTCCTGCGCGATGACCGGGCCGGTGTCCACGCCGTCGTCGACTAGATGGACCGTGACGCCGGTCTCCTCCACGCCCGCCGCGAGCGCCTCCTCGACCGCGTGCGCGCCCGGGAAGGCCGGGAGGAGCGAGGGATGGACGTTGATGGCCGGGAAGCGTTCCAGGAACGCGGGCGTGAGCAGGTGCATGTAACCCGCGCAGACGACGAGCTCGACGCCCCGCTCCGCAAGCCAGTCCGCCATGGCGAGGTCGCGGGCTTCGCGGCCGGCGTAGTCCTCGAGGGGGAAGACGGCTGTGGCGACGCCGGCCCCCTCCGCGCGCTCGAGCGCCCTCGCTCCGGCCACGTTCGAAGCCACGGCCGCCACCGGGAGGTCGCGGGCGAGAAGCGCCTGGAGGTTCGTGCCGGCTCCCGAGACGAGGACGCCGATCACGCCCAGACGACGCCGTCGACCCCGGCCTCGAGCCGCCCGATGACGGGAAAGTCGGTTTGCTCCGCGTCCGCCGCCGCCACGATGGCGCAGTAGCCGACGCCGAGGTTGAAGACTCGCCGCTGCTCCTCCTCCGGCACACCCTGCTCGTCCAGCCAGGCGTAGACGCGCGGACGCTCCCAGCCTCGGGCGTCGATCCGGACGCCGAGACCCTCGGGGAGCACACGCGCCAGGTTCCCTGCGATTCCTCCGCCGGTGACGTGCGCGAGCGCGCGCACGTCGCAGCTCTCGCGCAGGCCCCGGACGTCGTCGAGGTAGAGCCGGTGCGGCGTGAGCAGGAGGTCGGCGTCGAACGGGTCCTCGCCGACGAGCGCACGCACGAGTGAGAAGCCATTCGTGTGCAGGCCGGACGAGGGGAGCCCGAGGACAGCGTCGCTCGGGGCGCAACGAGAGCCGTCGATGAGGTCGGCCCGCCGGACGAGGCCGACGCACGTCCCGGCGAAGTCGAGCTCGCCCTCCCGGTAGACGCCGGGCAGCTCGGCGGTCTCGCCGCCGACGAGCGCGCAGCCGGCAGCGCGGCAGACGGAGGCGAGGCCCTCGACGAGCTCGGCCACGTCGCCGAGATCGAGGCTCGAGGCCGCCACGTAGTCCAGGAACAGAAGCGGCTCCGCGCCGGTTGTCGCCACGTCGTTGACGCAGTGAGCGCCCAGGTCGATCCCGGCGTCGCGGAGCCGGCCCGCGCGCCGGGCGAGCGCGAGCTTGTTGCCGACACCGTCCGTCGTTGCCACGAGCAGCCGCTCCTCGTCCAGCGGATAGAGGCCCGCGAACCCTCCGACGTCGCCTCCCGTGGACTCGACCGCGGCGCGCAGGCGCACGACGACCTCCTCGGCCTTGGCCAGCGAGACTCCCGCCTGGCCGTACGCCGTCACGCGAGTACCTCGGCGACCAGCTCGGGGCGGCCCTCCGGACCGTCGGGCAGGAAGCGGACGAGCGCATCGCCGACGGCGACGTCGCAGTTCTCGCGCTCCACGTCGAGGATCTCCGCGAGCGCGACCGCCTTCTCCTCCGGATCCTGCGCCCGTAGGTGCAGCTCGCCGAGGGCGAGCTCGTCCGAGTGCTCGAGCGCCTCCTCGATCCAGTCCCGGGGTGGGTGCACCTCGAGCCGGTAACCCGCGTCGGTCGCGATGAACGTCCGCTTCCCGGGATGATCCTGCACCTTGAGCCCGAGCTCGGCGGCGCGGTCGATCACGTCGATGAAGGCCTCCTCGTCGAGCGCGATGCCGAGATGGTCGAGCCGCGGCCGCTCCCAGTGGCCCGGCTGGAGCACGACGTTGACGGCCCCCCGCGCCAGCTCGATGAGGCGCAGCCTGAACCCGAGCGCGTCGAGCTCCTCCCAGGAGGTCCCGGGCTCGAACCAGTGCGAGGTCTCGCCCTTCCACCCGTACCGCCCTACGAGCGAGAACCCGAGCCTGCCGAGGTACCGTGCCTCCAGCAGCCGCACCTTGCTCGTCACGAGGTGGTAGTGAAACAGGTGCACCGGGCGGCTCATCGTAGCGGGGGCGGAGGAATTTGCGGGGCGGCGCGGAACGAGAGCAGCATGTCCACGCCGCCCGCTCAGCCACCTCCTCCGACCCAGGGCTACGAACGTCCCTACGTCCCCTTGCCGGCGCCGAACGGCGAGCTGGTCGTCTTCCTGCTCGCCTGGCTCGTCGTGCTCATCGTCACCGCCGCGGCCGACGCCGTCCAGTGGACGCACTTCCTGGCCGCCACGGTCGTCCTCGCCGCCGCGTACATGCTCTCGCGCGGCATCGCCAAGGCCGGCAGGGTCTTCGAAGCGTAGGAGGGCCCGGCGCGGAGCCGGGCCTTCTCAGGTCAAATCGTTTGGCCGCGACGTCCAATCCGGACTCGGCGGCCTTGAATCGTGCGCACGCGCGTCGTAGGTTCTTGGCCCAGACGTCGAAAATCGCTGTGCTCACGGTTCAAGACATCGCGGCCATGCCCGAGCTCCGGCTCGGCGTCGCCGCCGGCGCCGACGGCCTCGGCAACGAGGTGACGTGGCTGCACGTCTCGGAGCTCGCCGACCCGACGCCTTTCCTCGAGGGCGGCGAGTTCCTGCTCACGACGGGCCTCGGGGTCGGCGAGCTGGCGACGACGCAGCGCGCGTACGTGCGCCGGCTCGCGAAACACGGGCTCGCGGGGCTCGGCTTCGGGGTCGGCTTCGGCTTCGCGGACGTGCCCGCACCCCTCGTCGAGGAGGCCGGCAAGCTCGGCTTCCCGATCCTCAGCGTCCCGTACGAGGTCCCGTTCGTCGCCATCACGAAGGGCGCCTTCCGGCACCTCGCGAACGAGCAGCTCGGCGAGCTCACGCGCGCACTCGAGGTGAACGAGCGTCTCGCCGACGCCGTGCTCCAGAGCCGCGGCGTGGTCGCCCTCCTCGCCATCGTGTGCAACCACCTCGACTGCAGCCTCGCGCTCGTGGACGAGAACGGCCGCGTCGTCAGCGAGCGCCACGTGGGCGAGCGTCTCTCGTTCGAGAACGCGCTCGAGTTGCCCGTGGTCGCCAACCAGGAGACGGCCACCCTCAAGGCGGTGCGAGCTGAGGAGCCCTTCGGCGAGTACGACCGCCTCGTGCTCCATCACGGTCAGACGGCGCTCGCTTTCGAGCTCTCCCGCCGGCGAGCCGTGAGCGCGGCCGAGCTCCGCCTCGCCGGCGACCTGCTCGAGGACCTCGAGGAGGACCGTCTCGACGACCGCGAGGTCGGTAGGCGCATGGCCGCCTTCGGCCTCGAGGCCGGGCGCGACTACGCGGCGCTCCTCGCGCTTCCCCGCGACGGCGTGAGCAGCGAGCAGCTCCGGAGCGACGTCGCCGAGGAGCTCGACCGCCGCTCCGTCCGCTACCTCTCGACCGCTCGGCGAGATCGGGCGGCCTTCCTCGTCGAGTCGGACAACGAGTCCGACGTGTTCCGGCTGGCTCAGGGGATTGCCGAGGCGGAGCCCAAGGCACGCGTCGGCATCGGCCGCCCGGCTCAGGGGCGCGGGCTCGGGCGCAGTCTCCTCGAGGCCCGCGCCGCCCTCGACGCTGCGTCGAGCGACGTCGCCTCCTACCACGACCTCGGGTCGCTCGAGCTCCTGCTCAGCTTGCCCGAGGCCGCGCTCGAGGCGTTTGTCGACCGGGTGCTCGGCCCCGTCGTAGGAGCCCCGCGCATCCTCGAGTCGCTGGCGGCGCTGCTCGACTCGGGCTGCCGCTGGAGCGAGGCGGCCGAGGCGCTCGGCGTGCACAGGCACACGCTCCGCTACCGGATGGAGCGGTTGCGCGAGCAGACGGGCCGCCATCCGGACGTTCCCGAGCAGCGCATGGAGCTCTGGCTTGCGGTCAAGGCGCGTCAGGCGCTCGCAGCCCGAGCCCCCGCATGATCGCGGTCGTCGGCGCCGCCGGGACGATCGGGCGCAACGTCGTCCGCTTTCTCGAGGAGTGGGGGGAGGAGGTCCGGCGACGCGACTTTCGTCTCGAGGGCGAGGAATTCGTGGACGCCCGCGAGGTGGGTTCGGTGGCTCGTGCCGTCGAGGGCTGTGCAGTCTGCGTCAACTGTGCGGACTACAGGTTGAACATCGAGGTAATGCGCGGAGCCCGCGAAGCGGGCGCGCATTACCTCGATTTAGGTGGGCTCTTCCACGTGACCCGGCGGCAGCTCGAGCTGCACGAGGAGTTCCGCGGTGCGGGCCTGACCGCGATCCTCGGCATAGGCTCGGCCCCGGGGAAGACGAACCTCTTGGCCCGCGCGGCCGTCGAGCGGCTGGACGAGGAGCCACGCACGCTCGAGCTCTGGGCGGTGACGCGCGACCCGGCGGCCGTCGGCCATCCGTTCCCGGCGCCCTACTCGGTGCGGACGCTCCTGGACGAGCTGCACATGCGCCCGATGGTCGTGCACGGCGGCGAGATCACGGACGTGGAACCGCTCTCCGGCGAGGCCGAGCGCGAGTTTCCCGACCCGATCGGGCGGGCGAAGGGCATCTATACGCTCCACTCGGAGCTCGCGACGCTTCCGGAGACCTACCCGAGCCTCCAGGAGGCGAGCTTCCGCCTGTGCCTCTCGCCCGGCCTGCTGGAGAAGCTGCTCGCCGTGAAGGAGGGTGAGGAGCCAGAGCCCTACACGCAGTCCCCGGGGTCCGTGGCCGTGCACCTCGTCGAGGCGCGCGACGGCGGCGAGCCCGTCGTCGGCATGACCGACACCCGCGGGGGGAGCGCGCGCTCGACCTCCGAGCCCGCGGCGCGGGGAGCGGTGG
>JBOHAJ010000042.1:0-4340 GCA_050697715.1 Gaiellaceae bacterium | reverse complement strand
GAGAGGGACCGCGTGTTGGCGGGCGCATCGATGTACATCGTCGCGTCACAACGCCTAAACTGCTCGAAGCGCGACGGGTTCACCCAGTCGAGCTGAGCGTCCGTCCCCTCCGAGAGCAACGTCTCGGCGGCGCCGTCGACGCCGGCCCGCACGTGCGGATACCCACCCGCCTCGAGAATGCGCCGGTGGAGCGCACGGATGAGAGGAGCGGCTCGAAGCGATCCGTCGACGAGCACGAGATCGCCGGGTTGAACGGCGAGCGAATAGTCGGCGAGTATGCCGGCGAGCCGCTCGACGCGAAGGTCAGCCATCCGCACACTCCCCGAGGAACCGCCCGGCCCTCCAGATGAGCTCGCCGTCCGCGTAGACCTCGCCCTCCGCCCTCAGGTCGCAGATCAGATCCCAGTGCAGCCCGGACGTGTTCGTTCCTCCTGCCTGCGTGAAGCCGGCGCCCAGAGCGAAGTGCATCGTGCCGCCGATCTTCTCGTCGAAGAGGATGTTGCGGGTGAAGCGGTCGATCTCGTAGTTGAGCCCGAAGGCGACCTCGCCGAGCACGCGTGCGCCCTCGTCCATGTCCAGCAGCGACTGGAGGTACTCGTTTCCGCGGGCGGCCTCCGCGTGCACGACGCGGCCTCCCTCGAAGCGGAGGCGGACGTCCTCCACCTCGCGGCCGTGGTAGATGGCGGGGAACGTGTAGCGGATCTCGCCTTCGGTCTCGGTCTCGAGGGGGCTGGTGAAGACCTCGCCGTCGGGCAAGTTGTAGCGGCCGTCGGCGGCGAGCCAGGAGCGGGCCTCGACGCCGACCCGCAGGTCGGTGTCCGGGCCGACGACCCGCAGCTCGCGCACCGCGCCCAGCTCCTCCGCTCGAGCCGCGAGCGAGCGCGAGACGGTCCGCCAGTGGGCCGCCGGGTCGTCCTCGTGCACGTGGCACGCCGCGAAGACGAAGTCCTCGTACTCCCCGAGCGACATCTCGGCGTCCTGAGCGTGTGCGCTCGTAGGGTAGAGCGTCCCGCACCAGCGCATCTCCCCCGTGGAGATGCGCTCCCAGCGCCGGTTGGACACCTTGCGCTGAGCGGCGATCTGTGCCGCGAGCCGGGCCGGGTCGACACGGGAGAGGGAGCGGGTGTTCGCCTCCGACCAGATGGTGACCATGGCGTCGAGCCGCTCGACCTCCTCCCACTGGAGGGGCGAGACGTACTCGACCTGATCCTTCGAGCCGTGCGCCAGAAGGATCTCGAGCAGGCCCGAGACGGAGAGGTTCGTGTACGGGTGTGCGCCCGCGGCGAGGGACGAGCGGTAGAGCGCGAGCGCGAAGGGTTGGGCCACTTCGAGGCCGTCGATGCGCACGATCTGCCCCTCACCGAGCTCGAGGGCGTAGTCCACGATCAGCTCGGCAAGCCTGTCGACGCGAGGATCCGTCACGGTCGGGTTATACCCGACGGTAGCCTCGCGACCACCTCGTCGAGCAGCGCGGCGGCGCCGAAGCGCACGGGATCGTCGGCTGGAAGGCCGGTCTCCGCCTGCGCCGCGGCGACCGCAGCGTGGGCGCCGGCCTCGTCCAGGCCGCGGGTGTTGAGTGCGATCGCCGCCACCTTCGCCGGGCGGGCGGGCAGCGCCGCGGCCTCGTGACGCGCGACGAGTTCGGGGAGCGGCGGGATCGGGTGCTCGGGCAGCTCCTCGATGTGCGTCTGCCCCGCCCGGTGGCAGAGCACGAGCAGGTGCGGAAGGCTCCCGTGGTAGAGGCCGAGCGTCACGCCGGAGTACTGCGGGTGGATCAGCGAGCCCTGTCCCTCGACCCAGAGGAGGTCGCCGCGCGCCGCCCCCTCGACGACGAGGCGCTCCGCGGCGCCGGCCAGGAAGTCCGAGACGACCGCGTCAACCGCGATCCCCCAGCCGGCGATCATGATCCCCGTCTGCCCGGTCGGGACGAAGACCGAGCGCAGGCCTCGGTCGCGCGCGGCCCGGTCGAGGGCGAGGGCGACGGTCTTCTTCCCAATCGCGCAGTCGGAGCCCACCGTGAGGACGACGTCGGCCCCGTGGGTGAGGTTCTCGCCGGTCGGCACGCTCAGGCCTTCCGGCGGCCGCCGGAAGTCGCGCAGCGCGACGCCGTGCTCGCGTGCGAGGGTGGAGAGCTCGGGATCGTCGGCGAGGAACTCATGCATCCCGGCTTCGACGTCGAGCCCTGCCGCGATCGCCTCCTTGAGGATCTCCTTCCACGCTGCCGGGAGCCGTCCGCCGGTCGGCGCGACTCCGACGAGCGCCGTTGTGGGTTGGTGGGCCAGCCCCTCGTGGACGCTTGCGACGACGGGAATCCCGCCCTCGACGGTCTCTCCCGCGCGCCGCGAGTCGAGCACGCAGACGACCGGGTCGGGCGCGTAACGGATGACGCCGTACATCGTCTTCCCGTGGTGCTCGTCCGCCGAATGGCCTTCAGCGAGGATCAGGTACCGCTTCATGGACTCCTAGCCCGGCGTCGTCCGAGGGAAGCTGCACGCCGTCCCGAAGCTCGACTCCCGGCCACGGGTCCTCCGCCAACAGCAGGTTGCCGTCGAGGTCGACGTGGTCGCAGAGACTGGCCACCTGACAGGCGGCGGCGATGCCGAGGCCGGACTCGATCATGCAGCCGAGCATGACGCCAAGCCCGAGCGCGCGCGCTGCGTGCGCCATGCGCACGGCCTCGCGGATGCCTCCGCTCTTCGCCAGCTTGATGTTGATGCCGTGAGCCCGTTCGGCGACCTCCCGGACATCCTGGAGGGTGTGAACGTCCTCGTCGACGTAGATCGGGAGGGCGGATATCTCCTTCAGCCGGGCGCCCTCTGGATGGCCCGCCGGCAAAGGCTGCTCGACGTACTCGACCCCGAGCCGAGAGAGCTGCTCGATCGCGTCCACGGCCTCCTCGAACCCCCAGTACTCGTTCACGTCCACCTGGAGGGGGACTTCGGTCACGCCGCGCACGGCGCGCACGCGCTGCACGTCGAGCCCGTCCTGCCCGCCGAGCTTCAGCTTGAGGCGGCGGAAGCGGTCGCCGACGCCCTCGGCACGGCGCGCCATGTCGTCCGGGTCCCCCAACCAGATCGTCCACGAGGTCGGCGGCCCGGCCCGCTCCAGCCCGAGCAGGCGCCAGACGGGCTGCTTCGTCAGCTTCCCGCAGAGGTCGTGGAGAGCCGCGTCGACCGCGGCCTTCGCGGCCTGCTCACCCGGAAGCTCCGCGAGCGCGCGTCCGATCGCCTCGAGGGCGAAGGGGTCGTCGCCCAGCAGCCCGGCGGCCTCGTCGAGAAAGGCCGACGCGGACTCGATGCTCTCGCCGTAGTGGTCCTGCGGCTGCGCCTCGCCGAAGCCCAACACGTCTCCGTGGCGGAGCTCGACCCAGAGCACCTCTTCCTCCACGCTCGTCGAGCGCGAGATCGTGAAGGGCGCGGCGAGGCGCAGCGGGGCGAGCCGGTGGGACAGCTCCACGGCCGATAGACTATGGGTCTCCGCGCCTGTAGCTCAGGGGATAGAGCGTGCGCCTCCGGAGCGCAAGGCCGCAGGTTCGAATCCTGCCAGGCGCATGAGTCTCAGCACGGGTCCGTCACCTCGAAGAACAGCTCGGCGATCGCCCGCAGGTTGCCGGCGCGGTGGAGCATGTGCCGAGGTTCGGCCCGCCTTCCGCGCAGTTACGCACCGGCGAAATACGACGCGCGTCGGCGGATTTCGAGAGGGGTTTGCAGGTAGAATGCCGAACTCAGGAGATGCAAGTGGACGACCCGCTCAGTACCCATGGCACGGCCGACTCTGCCTCGCATCAGGCGCAGAACCCGCGGCGGCCCCGCCGAGGTCGCCGAGCGGACCGAGCCCCGCATCTCCGAGCTCACCGCTAACGGACTCACCTGGGTTCACGTCGACCAGCCGGAGGTGCTGGAGGCGACCCTGCTCGCGGAGCGCTTCGGCTTCCACGAGCTCGACATCGAGGACGTCCTCTCGAAGCGGCAGCGGCCGAAGATCGACGAGTACCCCGAGTACCTCTTCGTCGTCCTCCACTTCCCCTTCTACGACAAGACCGTGCGGCGGCTGAACGCGGCCGAGCTCGACGTCTTCCTCGGGCCGGACTTCGTCATCACGCTCCCCAACGTCGAGCTGCTCCCGGTCACGTATCTCTTCCGGCGCTGCGAGGACGACGAGGAGCTGCGCGAGGACCTCTTCTCGAAGGGCTCCGGCTACCTGCTCTACCACGTCCTCGACGACCTCTTCGACTACTGCTTCCCGATCCTGGACAAGATCGGGGCGAAGCTCGATTCGATCGAGCCGGCCATCTTCGAGGAACGCTCCGAGGACGTCGTCCGCGACATCTCGAACGCGAA
>JBOHAJ010000041.1:0-2228 GCA_050697715.1 Gaiellaceae bacterium | reverse complement strand
GGCGTGCTCCCCGAGCTCGCCCGCGGTCGCCTCCCCCGCCTCCCGGTTGAGATCCGCGATCACGACGTCCCCGCCCGCTGCGGCGAGCTCGCGCGCGCTCGCCGCTCCGAGGCCGGAGGCGCCGCCGGTGACGAGGAACGTCCTCCCCGGGATCTCCACTACGCCGAGACGGGCGGCTTGGCGTACTGCTCCCGCAGCGCCGTCTTCCGGAACTTGCCCACGGCGGTCTTCGGGATCTCGTCCGCGAACTCGAACGCCTCGGGCAGCCACCACTTGGCGAAGTTCCCCTCCAGGTGGCCGCGCAGCTCCTCGGGTGTGGCGCTCTGGCCCTCCCTGAGCACGACCACGGCGAGGGGCCGCTCCGTCCACTTCTCGTCCGGTACTGCGATTACGGCCGCCTCGGCGACCGCCGGATGGCCCATGAGGGCGTTCTCGAGCGCGACGGTGCTGATCCACTCGCCGCCCGACTTCACGAGGTCCTTCTCACGATCCTGGATCTCGATGTAGCCGTTCGGCTCGATCGTGACGATGTCGCCCGTCCGGAACCAGCCGTCCTCGGTCCAGCGGTCGGCCGACTCGGGCGCCTCGTAGTACGCGCTCGAGATCCACACTCCGCGCACCTCGAGCTCGCCCATGGAGGTGCCGTCCCACTCCACGAGCCCGTCCGCGCCCCGCGCGCGCATCTCGACGAACGGAGCCGGGAGTCCCTGCTTGGCGCGGTAGGCGTACTGCTCGTCCTCGGACAGCGCGAGCTCGCGGGTCGTGAGCTCGGAGACCGTGCCGAGTGGGCAGAGCTCGGTCATGCCCCACGCGTGCGTCACGTGGAGGCCGTGGCGCTTCTCGAAGCCCTCGATCAGCGCCTGCGGCGCCGCCGAGCCGCCGACGATCATCGCGCGCAGCTTCGAGAGGTCGTACGCGCCCGGGTTCGCGTCGAGGAGCTGGAGGATCCCCATCCAGATCGTCGGCACTCCGCCCGTGACCGTGACGCCCTCCTGCTCGAACGCCTCGAGCAGCGACTGCGGATCGAGGTGGGGGCCCGGGAAGACCTGCTTCGCGCCCACGAGCGTGCACGTGAACGGAAAGCCCCAGGCGTTCGCATGGAACATCGGCACCACCGGGAGCACGACGTCTGTCTCGCCCAGTCCGAGCGTTCCCCCCTGCGTCGAGGCGAGCGAGTGGACGGCGATCGCACGGTGCGAGTAGAGAGCTCCCCGGGGCTGCCCGGTCGTCCCGCTCGTGTAGCACATGGCGGCCGCGGTCCGCTCGGGGATGTCGGGGTACTCGAAGTCGTCGGCGCTCGCCCTCTCGAGGAGCTCCTCGTACTCGAGCGCGCCCGGCGGCGCCTCGCCGTCGCCGACCGCGATCACGTGCTCGAAGCCCACGCGCTCGACGAACTTCTCGGCGAGCGGCCAGAGCACCTTGTCGACGATCAGCACGCGGTCGCCGGCATGCGTGGCGATGTACGTGATGTCGTCGGGGTGCAGGCGGAGGTTGAGCGTGTGGATGACCATTCCCGCAACGGGCACGCCCAGGTAGGCCTCGAGGTGCTGGTAGTGGTTCCACCCGAACGTGGCGACGCGGTCGCCCTCGTTCAGCCCGAGCCCCCGCAGCGCGAGCGTGAGCTGCTTCGCGCGCCGGATGAAGTCGGCGTACGTGTAGCGGTGGAAGCTCTTGTCGGGGAGCCGGGTGACGATCTCCTTCGTACCGAAGAGCTGCTCGGCCCGGCGCATGATCGCGGGGACGTTCAGCTCGTAATCCATGATCAGGCCTTCCATCGCTCTCCTCCCAGGGGACCGAGGTTGCCGACGCGAGAGACTCTATTCGTCGATGAGCGCGCTAGCGACCCGGGCGCGGTGCGCCGTCGGCGAGCCCGCGAAGGCCGCGATCCACTGCGCGCGTTTGTAGAGGCGGTGCAGGACGTGCTCCCAGGTGAAGCCGATGCCGCCGTGCACCTGGATCGCGCGCTCGCACACGGCGACCGCCGCCTCGGAGGCGTAGGCCTTCGCCGCCGCGACGGCGACCGGCGCCCGCTCGTCCTCGACGGCGACGCACCAGGCGGCCCAGTACGCGAGCGAGCGCGCGAGCTCGGTCTCGACGTAGCTGTCGGCGAGCGGGTGCGAGACGGCCTGGTAGACGCCGATCGGACGGCCGAACTGCTCGCGCGTCCGCGCGTGCTCGACGCCGAGCTCGAGCGCGCGCTGCGCGACGCCGACCGCCTCGAGCGCGAG
>JBOHAJ010000040.1:0-2430 GCA_050697715.1 Gaiellaceae bacterium | reverse complement strand
CCTTGTCCTCGCGCACCTTCTCGAGCGCGATCGCGCTCACCTCGGGGTCGCGGCGCGACGGGATGAACGCCGCCATGCCGCCCATCGCGTGGGCGCGGCGGCGGTGGCACGTCTTCACGAGGAGCTCGCAGTACGACCGCATGAACGGCACCGTCATCGTCACTTGCGCCCGGTCGGGCAGGACGAACTCGGGCCGGTCCCGGAACTTCTTGATGATGCTGAAGATGTAGTCCCACCGGCCGGCGTTGAGCCCGGCGACGTGCTCCCGCAGCTCCCTGAGGATCTCGTCCATCTCGAAAGCCGCGAGGATCGTCTCGATCAGGACCGTCGCCTTGATCGAGCCGGACGGAAGGCCCAGCTCCCCCTCGGCGTGGGTGAAGACGTCGTTCCAGAGGCGCGCCTCGAGGTGGCTCTCGAGCTTCGGAAGGTAGAGATACGGGCCCGTGCCCTTCTCGAGCAGGCGGCTGCCGTTGTGGTAGAGGTAGAGGCCGAAGTCGAACAGGCTCCCCGAGACCGGCGCCCCGTCCACGAGCACGTGGCGCTCGGGGAGGTGCCATCCGCGCGGGCGGACGAGCAGGACTGCGACCTCGTCGTTCAGGCGGTAGCTCTTGTCGGCCGTCTCGAGCTCGATGGTGCGCTCGATCGCGTCCACGAGGTTGGCCTGACCCTCGAGGCAGTTCGCCCAGGTGGGCGAGTTCGCGTCCTCGAAGTCGGCCATGAAGCAGCGCGCTCCCGAGTTGAGCGCGTTGATCACCATCTTGCGGTCGACCGGCCCGGTGATCTCGACGCGGCGATCCTGGAGGTCGGGCGGAACCGGGTCGATCCGCCAGTCACCCTTGCGGACATCGCGCGTCTCGGACAGGAAGTCGGGCAGCTCGCCCCTGTCGAGCCGTCGCTGGCGCTCCGCGCGGCGCGCGAGCAGCTCCTCGCGAGTCCCGCGGAAGCGTCGCTGCAGATCCGCGACGAACTCGAGTGCCTCGCTCGTGAGGATCTCCTCGCCCCGGCCCTCCACCGGCGCGCGAAGCTCCACCCCCTCGACCCTCAGTGCCGGCATCCTACGCGGGCTAGTCGCGGTCGTGGTCGCGCTCGCACCAGTCTGGGCAAGTGCATTCTGCGAGCTCGGCCGTGGAGAGGACGGTCACGGGCGGGTGCGCGGCGGCAGGCTCCTTGCCCTCTCGAACCCGTATGTCGATCGCCGCTGTTGTCATGGTGCCGTCTCCGTAACCCAAGAAACCATGGTAGAACCCGCCCTTCCATAAAGGAAATCGTTTCTTTGGATTCGAGATATAATCTTCATCTATAGATCTCGCCCAGATCACCGCTTTCGTCGAGGTTGCGCGCCGCCGCACCGTGAGCAGGGCGGCGGACGCGCTCTTCGTCACGCAGCCCGCACTCTCCGCCCGTCTCCAACGCCTGGAGCGCGACCTCGGTGCGCAACTCTTCGTCCGGACGTCGCGCGGGATGCGCCTGACCGAGGCCGGCGAGGCGTTCCTGCCCTACGCGGTGCGTGCGCTGAACACGCTCGCGGACGGCCGAAGCCTCGTCGACTCCTTCGAGCGCGGCGGGGCCGGCCGGCTCGCGCTCGGGGCCGCGCCCGCCGTTTCGACGTACGTGCTCCCGCTCGTACTCAAGCGTTTCACCGTCGGGCACCCGCGGGTGGAGCTCAGTGTCCGGACCGGTCACTCGGAGGAAGTGCTCGAGCTCGTCCGTCGTGAGGAGGTCGACCTCGGGCTCGTGCGCGCGCTCCGCCATCCCGACATCGTCTCGACGCCGCTCTACGAGGACCGGCTCATCCTCGTCGTCCAGCCCAGTCACCGCTTCGTGGCGCGCGGGAAGATCGAGCTCGACGAGATCAGCCGGGAGCAGCTCATCCTCTTCGACCGCACGTCCAGCTACCACGACCTGACGAGCGCGCTCTTTCGCGGCGCCGGAGTGCAGCCGGTCGGGGTCATGGAGCTCGACAACATCGACGCCGCCAAGAAAATGGTGCAGGAGGGGTTCGGCGTCGCGCTGCTCCCGCACACGGCTGTGACGGACGAGCTCGCCACCGGGTCGCTGCGCGAGGTCGCCGTCGCCGACGCCAAGCCGGTGCGCCGGCAGATCGTCGCCATCCGCCGACGGGACGGCGGGACGCCGACGGGCGCCGTGGCAACGTTCCTCTCCACCCTCCGGGAGATGCAGCCGGAGCTGACGCGCTAGCGGGCGGCCTCGGCGCGGCGCAAGGCCTCTTCGCGCGGGAGCGCGAGCAGAACGGCCCACAACTCCGGCCCCGTGTCGGCGCCGGTGAGCGCGAGGCGAAGGGCGTGGAGGTCGCCGCCGACCGCCTTCAGCTCGCGCACGATCGCCTTGGCGCCCTCGGGGTCGAGGTCTCCGTTCGCACGCTCGCGCAGCTCGCGAAAGCGCTCGAGCGTCTCCGGCGAGGTCGTGGTC
>JBOHAJ010000039.1:0-6595 GCA_050697715.1 Gaiellaceae bacterium | reverse complement strand
ACGGAGTTGCGCGGGCGCTTCGAGGAGACCGTGTTCGAGAGCGAGGTGCTCGCCGGCAACCCCCTGGGGGACCCGCACCGCCGACCCCTCTGGGTCTACCTGCCTCCCGGCTACGACGAAGAGCCGGAGCGGCGCTACCCCTCCGTGTACGTCATCCAGGGGCTGACGGGTCAGCTCGACATGTGGCGCAACCGCGCCCCCTTCCGGCGCAACTTCCCAGAGCTGGCCGACGAGCTCTTCTCGCGGGGCGAGGCACCGCACTGCATCCTCGTCTGGGTCGACTGCTGGACGTCACTCGGAGGGAGCCAGTTTCTCGACTCCCCAGGCACGGGCGCCTACCACACCTACCTCTGCGACGAGATCGTCCCGTGGGTGGACGCGCGCTACCGCACCCTGGCCGCGCCCGAGCACCGCGGCATCTCCGGGAAGTCGAGCGGCGGCTACGGCGCCATGGTGACGCCGATGCTCCGTCCCGATCTCTTCGGCGGGCTGGCGACGCACGCCGGTGACTCGCTCTTCGAGACCTGCTACCTGCCGGAGTTTCGCGAGGCGGCGCGCGCCCTACGTGACGAGTTCGAGGGCTCCTTCGACCGCTTCTGGGAGGACTTCCGCAGCCGTCCCGCCTTCTCGAAAGAAAGCGACCACTTCCTGCTCAACACCTGGTGCATGGCCGCGTGCTACTCGACGGACGGGGACGGCACTGTGCGCCTGCCGTTCGACGCGGCGACAGGCGAGCTCGTGCCCGAGGTCTGGGAGCGCTGGCTGGCCTGGGATCCGGTGCGCATGGTCCCCCGCCATGCCGACGCGCTGCGGTCGCTGCGCGCGATCTACGTGGATGCGGGCAAGAAGGACGAGTTCTACCTCGACCTCGGCGCCGAGGCCTTCCGGCGAGCACTCGCCGAGATCGGCGTCGAGGACGTCCGTTTCGAGCTCTTCGACGCGACCCACATGGCGATCGAATACCGCTACCCGCTTGGGCTCGCTCACCTGGCGGAACGGCTCGCGCCGCCGGGTTAGTGCCCCTTCAGGGTCACTAGGCGGCGAGCTTCTCGAGCTCGCCGTCGCGATCGAGCGCCCAAAGCTCCATGTAGCCCCCGATGGGTCGCCCGTCCACGAAGATCTGCGGGACCGTCCAGCGGCCGGTCAGGTCGAGGAGCTTCGCGCGGAAGGCGGGGTCGCCGTCCATGTGAATCTCCTCGAACTCGAGTCCTCGCTTCTCGAGGAGCGCCTTCGCGCGGTGGCAGTAGCCGCACCAGTCGGTCGTGTACATCTGGATCCTGGCCATCGGTTAAACAACGCATCCACCACGAAACGGATTCCCCCGGAGGCCGCATCTACACTGGCTCCGTGTCGTCGCGCACGCTGAAGACGGAGGCGGTCGTCCTCCGCTCGATCCGCTTTGCCGAAGCCGACAGCGTCCTCCATCTCTACACGCTGGCGAAGGGACGGGTCGGGGCGATCGCCAAGGGCGTCCGCAAGACGCGCTCCCGCTTCGGGGCCCGGCTCGAGCCGATGAGCCACGTGGAGCTCCTCCTCCACGAGGGGCGCGGCGAGCTGCACACGGTGCGCGGGGCGGACCTCGTGCGCTCGCACGACCGCTCCCGCTCCGACCCCTACCGGCTCGGCGTCGGGCACATCGGGCTCGAGGCCGTGCTGCGTCTCTTCCCCGAGCAGGAGGCGCAGCCGTCCGCCTTCCACGCGCTCACACGCTTCCTCGATCTGCTCGACGGCGTAGAGGCGGAGCTTCCCGCCGAGCCGCGGCTCGATCCGCTCGCGCTCGCCTTCCAGCTCAAGCTGCTCTGGCTCGCCGGCTACCTGCCGCACCTGGCGGGCTGTGCCGCCTGCGGCGAGGCGAAGCCGCTCGTCGGCTTCTCCGCCCGGGCGGGCGGCGCCGTCTGCGGGGAGTGCGGGGCGGGCGCGCTCCCGTTGTCGGAGAGCGGCTTCGTCGGCCTGCGCGCGTTCCTCGAGCGCCCCATGGCCGACGCGCACGCCGCGGGGCTCGTCCCTGAGGCGCTTCGCCAGTGCCTGCACGTCGTCGAGGCCTCGTACGAGGAACACGGGGGCTTTCGCCTCCGCACGCTCGCCAGCGCCCGCTAGCGAGGGATGCCCTGGTCCCGGTAGCTGCCTCCTGGGACGGCCGGCTCGTCCGTGAAGAGGCGCTGGTAGAGCCCGAGGCGATTGCCCCACGGGTCGTGGAAGTTGCAGAGGGCGACGACGCCGGGGAGGCGGCTCACGGGCGAGCAGCGAACGCCGAGCTCACGCTCGACGCGCTCTCGCTCGGTCTCGACGTCCGCGCAGCGCAGCCGCACGGGGTACGTCGGCAACGGCCTCCCCTCGGCAATCTGGAGCCAGCAGCCGGGAAAGACCTCCCATTCCTTGAAGTCCTCGTGCGGCTCGTAGTCGGGCGGGCGGCCGAGGAGCGCGGAGTAGAACTCGACTCCCGCGCGAATGTCCGCGACGCCGAGCTGGATCGTGAGCCCGTCGAAGCGCTCCACGACGGGAATTCTGTCACGGGGGACCCGGCTAGGATGGCTCCCCGATGAGCCCGCCCACCTACCAGGAGACGATCGTACGCCTGGAGCGCTACTGGGCCGACTACGGCTGCGTGCTCATGCAGCCGTACCACACGGAGGTGGGAGCGGGCACGTTCAACCCAGCGACGTTCCTGCGCTGCCTCGGTCCGGAGCTGTGGAAGGCGGCCTACGTCGAGCCATCCATCCGCCCCTCGGATGGGCGTTACGCCGAGAATCCCTTCCGCTTCCAGCAGTTCTACCAGTACCAGGTCGTCCTGAAGCCGGCGCCGGTCGACGTGCTCGACCTCTACTTCAGCTCGCTCGAGGCCGTCGGCATCGACCTCCAGGAGCACGACGTGCGCCTGGTCGAGGACGACTGGGAGGGACCGACTCTCGGCGCCTGGGGCCTCGGGTGGGAGGTCTGGGTGGACGGGAGCGAGGTGACGCAGTTCACGTACTTCCAGCAGCTCGGCGGCCTGGAGCTCGACCTCGTCTCGGCGGAGATCACGTACGGCCTGGAGCGCCTGGCCATGTTCCTGCAGGACAAGCGCTCGGCGTTCGAGCTCGAGTGGGCACCCGGGGTCACCTGGGGTGACGTCTACCGCGAGAGCGAGCGCCAGTGGTCGGTCTACAACTTCGAGGTGGCGCCCGTCGACGTGCTCATGCGCCGTTTCGAGGAGCACGAGCGCGAGTGCGCGGAGCTTCTCGACCGCGGGCTGACGCTGCCTGCGTACGACCAGGTGCTCAAGTGCTCGCACGCCTTCAACTTGCTGGACGCGCGGGGGGCGATCTCCGTGACGGCGCGGGCCGGGTACATCGCCCGCGTGCGGAACCTCGCCCGCCGTGTCGCCGAGCTCTACCTGGAGGGCCTTGCCCAGCCTGCTGCTTGAGATCGGCTGCGAGGAGCTGCCTGCCTCGGCCTGCCGCGAGGCTGAGGCTCAGCTTCGAGAGCGCTGGCTCCCGACCCTCGGCGGCGAGCGGGGAGGCGTCCTCGCCGGGCCCCGTCGGCTCGCGATCTACCTGACCGACCTGCCCGAGCGCTCCCCCGACGAGTGGGTCAAGGGCCCGCCCGAGCACCTGCGCGACAAGGCGGCCGAGGGCTTCGCGCGCAAGCAGGGGGTGACCGTCGACGACCTCGAGGTGCGGGACGGCTTCCTGGGCGTCGCGCTTCCGGGGCGGCCGATCGCCGAGACCCTTCCCGAGCGGCTGAACGCGATCGTCCGCGGCCTCGTATTCACGAAGTCCATGCGCTGGGACGAGAGCGGGATGCGCTTCGCAAGGCCGGTGCGCTGGGTGTGCGCCAAGCTGGATCGGGAGACGGTGGAGGGCTTCAGCAGGTCGTCCTTCGGGCATCGCTTCACCCACGGCGAGGTCGAGATCCCGCATGCCGACGACTACGCGGACGTTCTCAGGGCCGCCGGCGTCGAACCCGACGCGGCGGAGCGGCGACGGCTGATCGTCGAGGGCCTCGATCGGATCGGCAGCTGGAGCGACCCGGCCGGCGTCCTCGAGGAGGTCGTCTACCTTGTGGAGAGGCCCGTCGTGCTCGCGGGCCGCTTCGACGAGCGCTTCCTGGAGCTTCCAGCACGCGTCGTGGTCACGGCCATGCAGTCGCACCAGCGCTATTTTCCGCTCGAGGGGGCGCGGTTCGCGTTCGTGGCCAACGGCGGCGACCCGGAGACCGTCGTCGCCGGGAACGAGCGCGTCCTCGAGGGTCGGCTCGAAGACGCTCACTTCAGCTTCGAGCGCGACGCGGTGCAGGGAATCGACTCGCTCGCGGGTCAGCTCGGCAAGATCACCTTCGCAGCGGGCGCGGGCTCCTTCGCGGACAAGACGGAGCGCCTCCAGGCGCTCGTCGCCGAGCTGGGCGGAGGTGAGGCCTCGCAGGAGGCGGCCCGCCTTGCGAAGGCGGACCAGGCGGCCGAGCTCGTGCGCGAGTTTCCCGACCTCGAGGGACACATCGGCGCCGAGTACGCGCGGATCGCGGGGTACCCCGAAGCTGTCTGCGCCGCCATCGACGAGCAGTACCTGCCGGACGCGGCCGAGGGGCCTCTCCCGCACACGGAGCCTGGCCGTGTCCTGGCGGCCGCCGAGAAGGTGGACAACCTCACGGTCGCCTTCGCCCTGGGCCGGCGCCCGACCGGGTCGCGGGACCCCTACGGCCTGCGCCGCGCAGCGATCGGACTGTGCCGCCTCGCGCTCGAGGCCGGACTTGCCATCGCCGTGCCGGACCTCGTCCGGCGCGACCTGGCGCTGCTGGTGGAGCAGGGGGCCGAGGTGACCGACGATGCGGCGGACGTCGCCGACTTCGTCCCCGAGCGCCTCGAGGGGCTGCTCGACGTGCCGGTCGAGTTCGTGCGCGCAGCCCGCGAGAGCGCCGTCACCGAGCTCGGCGCGGTGGCTCGCCTCGCGGAGACGCTGGCCCGAGAGGTCTCCACCGAGGCTTTCGAGCGGGCCTACGTCGCGTACGATCGCGCCAACCGACTAGCGGGGAAAGCCGACGGCGCCGCGCTCGCGCTGGATCCTTCGCTCGCCGCCGAGGAGGCGGAGGTCGCGCTCGTCCAGGCGCTCGGAACGGCTTCGCCGCGCATCGAGGCCGCAGTCTCCGAGGGCGACTTCGCCGGGGCGCTCGAGGCCGCGGCCGAGCTCGGGCCGCCGGTCGACCGCTTCTTCGACGAGGTGCTCGTCATGACCGAGGACCGCTCGCTCCGTGCCAACCGGCTCCGGCTCCTCCTGGACGTACGCGAAGCCGTCGGGACGCTCGGCGACCTCTCGCAGATCCCCCGATGAACGGTGAGGCCGTCGAGCTCCACGTGGTCTCCGACTCGACGGGGGAGACGGCGGCGCGCCTCGCCCAGGCGGTCGAGGCGCAGTTCCCGGACGAGCTCTTCGAGGTCGTGCGCCACCCGCGGGTGGCGAGCGTCGACGACGTCCAGCTCGCGGCGGCGCGGGCACGGGGGCGGCGGGCGGTGGTCATGTTCACGCTCGTGGAGCCGGAGCTGCGTGAGGCGATGCGGGCCGCGTGCCGCCGCTACCGGCTTCACTACTGCGACGTGCTCGGCCACCCGATCGACTCCGTCGCGCGCGTGTCGGGCTCGCCTGCCGCCCACACGCCAGGTGCGCAGCCGCGGCTCGACTCGCACTACTTCAAGCGTATGGCGGCGATCGAGTTCTCCGTCCGCTACGACGACGGAGTCAACGCGGCGGGGCTCGCCAACGCGGACATCGTCCTCGTGGGCGTCTCCCGGAGCTCGAAGACGCCGCTCTCCATGTACCTGGGCTACCTCGGTTACCGGACGGCGAACGTCCCGATCGTGAAGGGGATCGAGCCTGCCGCGGAGCTCTGGAGCCTCGATCCCGCCAAGGTGGTCGGGCTGACGATCGACGCCGAGACCCTGGCGGAGATCCGCTCCCAGCGCGTGCGCAACATGCGCGGTGGGCGCCGCGGCTATGCCGAGCTCGCGGACATCCACGAGGAGCTCGAGCACGCTGCTTCGATCCACAGGCGGCTCGGCTGCCCGGTCATCGAGGTCTCGTCGCTCGCGATCGAGGAGACCGCCCGCCGCATCGTCACCCTGGTCGAGGAGCGCCGGCTGCGGGCGGAGGCGGCGGGAGGATGAGGGAGAAGCGCCCGATCCCGTGGTTCTACTGGCCGTGGTGGATGCTGATCCTGGCGGCGGGGCTGTTCGTCTTCTACGTCCTCTTCACGCCCGTCTGGGTCGGGATCCGGCTCGTCTCCTGGCTCGCCGAGCGGCGCGGGCTCGCGGCCGCAGGGGATCGCTAGGTGGACTGACTACACACGTGCAAGACGCCTGAGTACGTCCGGGGCCCGCGAAGCCCTTGTGTTCCACCGGCACAAGGCCCCCGACTTGCGTCGTGAACAGGAAATCGCGCCTTCCTTCACGCTCCAGGAGCTTGTGCGCGTGGAACACAAGCGTCGACCTCGGCCGGCGCGGGGGCGCGAGGGCATGGGGCGAAAAATAGAGAGGCGGCCCGTGGTGCCACGACCGCCTCTTCTCGGGCCTAGACGTAGGCTGCGGCGCCCCGCGTCTGCCTAGCCCGCTGTGCTCAGCGTGGTGGAA
>JBOHAJ010000038.1:0-2876 GCA_050697715.1 Gaiellaceae bacterium | reverse complement strand
GCTCCGCTCGGTGGCGGAACGCCTGCTCGAGGTGGTAGCCGATGATCTCCTCGTACTCTCCCGGCCTGGCCTCGAGCCAGGAGGCGAACCGCTCGTGCAGCTCGGAGCGCGTCTCCTTCGCGATCCCCGCGTAGGCGGCGTCGCGGATGAGGATGTGGCGGAAGCGAAAGCCGTGCTCGCGGCCGGGCTCCTCGCGCTCGGGATCGAGGAGCTCCTTGCGGACGAGGGCCATGAGGTGCTCGCTCGCCCGCGCACGGGCCTCCGGCGGGAGGAGCTCCCGCACGGCCTCCCACCAGAACGCCCTGCCCATCACCGCCGCCCGCTCGATCACCATGCGCTCCTCCGGATGGAGAAGCTCGAGCCGGGCGGCAAGCACGCTCTGGAGCGTGGGCGGGACACGGAGCTCGTCCGCTGGGGCCCCGCCCTCCGCGAGCATGGCGAGCAGCTGCTCGACGAACAGCGGGTTCCCCTCCGCGGCCTCGGTCACCCGCGCTCGGGCCGCCTCGTCGAGCTCGAGATCCCCGAGGCGGTTCTCGATGAGGAGCTCTGACTCCTCCGCTCCGAGCGGCTCCAGATCGACGACGGTCGCCCGCGTGGAGGCGCGCGACCAGCTCGGCCGCAACTCGAGGAGCTCGGGGCGGGCGAGGACGAGGACGAGAAGCGGTGCTTCGCGCCACCAGTCGGTCAGGTACTCGAGCAGGTCGAGCAGCGTCGGCTCTGCCCAGTGCACGTCCTCGAGCACGAGCAGGAGGGGTCTCTTGCGGGCGACGGCCTCGAGCAGCTTGCGGACGGCCCAGAAGGTTTCCTCGCTCGTCCCGACCGCCTCGCCCACGCCGATCACCTGCGCGAGCCGCTCCGCCACGAGCGCCGCGTCCCCGTTCTCCGCCGCCAGGAGCGCCGCGATCTTCTCGCGCTGGCGCGCGGGCGCATCCGTGTCCGCGAGGCCGGCCGCCTGCCTGACGGCCTCGATCACCGGCCAGTACGTGATCCCCTCGCCGTACGGGAGGCAGCGGCCCGTGAGCACGGTCGCGCGCTCGCCGACGAGGTGAGCCGCTTCCGCCGCCAGGCGGGACTTGCCCTGGCCCGGCGGGCCGAGGACGGTGACGAGCCGGCACGAGCGCTCCTCGACCGCGCCCATTAACGCGTCCTGCAGGAGCGCGAGCTCGCGGACGCGTCCGACAAGCGGGGAGTCGAGCCGACGGAGCGGCGTGGAAGCGCCCGCCCGGACGGAGACGAGACGCCAGGCGCTCGTCTTCTTCTCCTTGCCCCTCAGCGGGAGCGGCTCGACGGGCTCGGCTTCCGCCGCGTGCTCGACGAGGGCGTAGGTGCTCGGGCCGATGAGGATCTCGTCAGGCGCGGCGGCCTGCTCGAGCCGAGCCGCCGTGTTCACAGCGTCACCGGTCGCGAAGGACTGCGCTTCCTGGGGGCTCCCCATGACGGCCACGACCTCGCCCGTGTTGACGCCGATACGCGCCGCGAGGCGAACCCCCCAGTCGCGCTCGAGACCGGCGTTCAGCGTTCCGAGGGCTTCCCGCATCTCGACAGCCGCGCGGGCCGCACGCAGCGCGTCATCCTCATGGACGATCGGGACGCCGAAGACGGCCATGACGGCGTCGCCGATGAACTTCTCGACGGTGCCCCCGTGGCGCTCGAGCACTCTCTTCATCTCGTCGAAGTAGCGCGACATGACGCGCCTGAGGGACTCCGGGTCGAGTTGCTCCCCCAGGCTCGTTGACTCGGTCACGTCGGCGAAGAGCACCGTCACCGTCTTCCGCACCTCGCGCGGGCCGGGAAGCTCCCCGGCGAGGACGGCGCCGCACGTCGGGCAGAACCGCGCTTCGTCAGCGGTCTCCGCGCCGCACGACGAGCAGGCGGCCATGGCCCGAGTGTACGCGGCGTGGACGGACGCTTTCTAGCCCGGTGCCTGAGCGGGAGCGCCGTCGGCTCCCTACCGGTGCGCTGCTAAGGCGAGGGCCTGCGGCTCTTGGATATGCCTCGACCCCGCCGTACCCTTGAACCGTGCCGCTCTGCCCCCGGTGCGGTCAGGAGAACCCCGACGGCTTCCGTTTCTGCGGAGCCTGCGCGGCTCCGCTCGAGCCCGAGGAGACGCGCGAGGAGCGCAAGATCGTCACTGTGCTCTTCGCCGACATCGTCGGATCGACGGCCCGCGCCGAGCAGCTCGACCCGGAGGACGTTCGCGCCATGCTGGCTCCCTACTACGCGCACGCCCGGAGCGAGCTCGAACGTTTCGGCGGCACGGTAGAGAAGTTCATCGGAGACGCGGTGGTCGCGCTCTTCGGAGCGCCGGCCGCGCACGAGGACGACCCCGAGCGCGCCGTGCGGGCAGCCTTCGCGGTCCGGGACGCCGTCGCCGACCTAAACGCCGCCGACTCCTGGCTCGACCTCCACATCCGCATCGGTGTCAACACGGGCGAGGCGCTCGTCGTGCTCGGGGCGAGGCCAACGGAGGGCGAGGGCATGGCCGCCGGCGACGTCATGAACACCGCCGCCCGCCTGCAATCGGCAGCGCCCCGCGACGGCATCATCGTCAGCGAGGCGACCTTCGAGGCGACGGCGGATGCGATCGAGTACCGCGTCGCCGAGCCTGTCCTGGCGAAGGGGAAGAGCGAGCCGCTCCGAGTGTGGGAGGCCGTGGCGGCGAGACAAATTCCGTCTCGCCGGGCTCCGTCGCGGGTGCCGTTGATCGGGCGGAAAGAGGAACTTGCAGTCCTGACCGACCTCTGGCAGCGGGTTCGAGATGATCGGCGCCCCGCGCTCGCAACCGTGCTCGGCGCCCCGGGGATCGGGAAGAGCCGGCTCCTGGTCGAGTTCGCGGCGCGGGCAGAACACGCCGCCGTCTACTGGGGACGCTGCCT
>JBOHAJ010000037.1:0-7456 GCA_050697715.1 Gaiellaceae bacterium | reverse complement strand
CCTCGGCCGCCTCGGCGGCGACCTCGACGTCGAGGATGCGCGCCGAGCGGGCGACGATGCGGGCGAGCTCCTCCGGCTCGTAGTGCTCGAGCCGGTAGGTCATGCCGAAGCGGTCGCGCAACGGGGTCGTGAGCAGGCCCGTCCGCGTCGTCGCGCCGACCAGCGTGAACGGCGGCAGGTCGAGCGTGAGCGTGCGGGCCGCAGGCCCCTGTCCGACGATGATGTCGAGGCGGAAGTCCTCGAGCGCCGGGTAGAGGATCTCCTCCACGGCCCGGTTCAGGCGATGGATCTCGTCCACGAAGAGGACGTCCCGCTCCTCGAGCGACGTGAGGATCGCGGCTATGTCCCCCTTGCGCTCGAGCGCGGGCCCGGCGACGGTGCGAATGCCGACGCCGAGCTCCTCGCGGACAATGTATGCGAGGCTGGTCTTGCCGAGCCCGGGCGGGCCGGCGAGCAGGACGTGGTCCAGCGCCTCCCCCCTGGCCTTCGCGGCCTCGAGCCCGATGGCGAGCTGTTCCTTGACCCGCTCCTGGCCCACGAACTCCTCCAGGCTGCGCGGGCGGAGCGAGCCCTCGAGCTCATCGTCCTCCGGGGCGAGGACGGCGGTGGTGACGCGTTCGGAGGTCATCAGGCCGCTCGAAGCGCCTGCCGGACGCGCTCCGCCGGCGGCAGGTCGGGATCCGTATCGGCGAGGCGCTGCTCGGCCTCCGCGACGGAGTAGCCCAGCTCGACCAACGCGTCCCGCGCGACGATATGGCCGTCGCCGGCGCCCAGGTGGGGCGCCTCGACGGCGGCAAGCGGCGTGATCTTCTCCTTCAGCTCGAGGACGACGCGCTGCGCCGTCTTCTTCCCGATGCCGGGGATCGTCTGGAAGAGCTCGGCATCCTCCCGCACGATCGCGCGCCGGAGCTCCCCGGGCGAGTACCCGGAGACGATTGCGAGCGCGACCTTCGGGCCGACCCCCGAGACCGCGAGGAGCTGCTCGAACAACTCCCGTTCACCGGCGTCCGCGAAGCCGTAGAGCTGGAGCGCGTCCTCGCGCACGTGGAGATGCGTCTCGAGCACGGCCTCCTCGCCGCCCTCGGCCTTGCGCACGGCGCTGGGAGTCGCGTGCAGGAGGTAGCCGACGCCGCCCACGTCCAAGACGAGGCCCTCGGCGCCCCAGGCGACTGCTTTCCCCCTCAGGCGGGCGATCACCGTTCCACCCCGGCGGCACGCAGGAGCGGCGGGGCCAGCGCGTGGCAGATGGCAACCGCGAGCGCGTCGGCGGCGTGGTGCGGCTTCGGCACCTCGGCGAGCCCGAGAACGGCCCGCACCATGCGCTGCACCTGCGCCTTCTCGGCGCGCCCGTAGCCGCACACGCTCTGCTTGACGGTCGCCGGCGCGTACTCCGCGCACTCGACCTGCGCGGCCGCGCAGGCGACGAGCGCGGCGCCGCGTGCCTGCCCGACGAAGAGCGCGGTGCGGGCGTCGACGCCGACGTAGGAGTCCTCGAGCGCGACCGCTTCCGGCTCGAAGCGGGCGATGAGCTCCGCCACCTCGTCGTGGATCCGCTTCAAACGGAGCTCCGGACGCTGCCGCGCGGGTGTCGGCCACCAACCGAAGTCGATGGCCGTGAGGCGCCCGCTTTCTACATCCACGATGCCGTAACCGCACGCTGCCGTGCCCGGGTCGATGCCGAGAACTCTCACGCATCGAGGTTAGGCGCCCGGTCGGACGTTCCTCCCCTTCCGGCGAGACCGACCAGTCTTTCCGGGGCACTAGCTCAGGAGGTTGGCCTTCACTCCCGGGTGGTTCAGACACCAGTCGCGCAGGTGGCCGAAGACCTTGGCTCTGATCTGCGCTTCGGTCAACGGCGCGTCCGGCGACCAGAGGACGCGCACCTCGAACCGGTCCTCGGTACGGCGCTCGCTGGGGCAGCCGTTCCGTTGGAGGTAGGCGCGGAGCTCGTCCGTGAGGCGGGGGTCGCTGATCTCAATCTCCATGGGGCGGGTCGAGTATCGACTCCTCCCCGGACGGTAGACGGCGACGGTCTCCAGCATGGGGGAATCCTGGGTTCCCCCATGAACCCCCTCCTCAAGCAGCGACGGCCTCGAGGATCCCCTCGGGGATGTCGAAGTTCGCGTAGACCGCCTGGACGTCGTCGTTCTCTTCCAGTGCGTCCATCAGCCGCAGGAGCTTCTTCGCAGTCCCCTCGTCCTCGATGGCCACCGTCGTCTTGGGGAGCATGGTCAACTCCGCCGACTCGACGGCGATTCCGGCCGCGTCGAGCGCCGCGCGCACGGCCGCGAGGTCGTCCGGCGCGCAGGTCACCTGGAGGCTCGACCCCTCCGCTCCCACGTCCTCCGCCCCGCCCTCGGCCGCCGCGAGCATGAGCTCGTCCTCGTCAACCCCCTCCGCCGGGACGAGGATCACTCCCTTGCGCTCGAACAGCCAGGCGACCGCGCCGCTCGTGCCGAGGTTGCCGTCGTTCTTCGCGAAGACGTGGCGGACTTCCGAGGCAGTCCGGTTTCGGTTGTCCGTCAGGGCCTCGACGTAGACGGCCACGCCTCCCGGTCCGTAGCCCTCGTACGTCATGGTCTCGTAGGCCTCCCCGTCAGAGGCGGCGCCCGCTCCGCGGGCGATCGCCCGCTCGATGTTGTCCTTCGGCATCGAGTTGTCCCGCGCCTTCTGGATCGCCGTCGCGAGGGTCGCGTTGCCGTCCGGGTCGGGTCCCCCCTCCCGCGCGGCGACGATGATCGCGCGCGAGAGCTTCGAGAAGAGCTTGCCGCGTTTCGCGTCGGCGGCGCCCTTCCGGTGCTTGATGCTCGACCACTTGCTATGTCCGGACATGCGCCTCCTCTCGAACCATCTCCAGGAACCGCCCGTGGACGCGCGCATCGTCCGTCAGCTCGGGATGGAACGCGGCGACGAGCACGCGGCCCTCGCGCAGGAGCACCGGGTCGCCGTCGAGCTCGGCCAAGACCTCCACCTCCGGCCCCGTTCGCGCGACGCGCGGCGCGCGGATGAAGACGCCTCGCAGCGGCTCCTCGCCGTCGAGCGCGAGGTCGGCCTCGAAGCTGTGTACCTGGCGGCCGTACGCGTTCCGCTCCACCTCGAGGTCGATAAGCCCGAGATGCCTCCGGTCGAGGAGGATCAAGCCCGCGCACGTGCCGAAGACCGGGCGCTCGAACCGGCGGATCGCCTCCTCGAGCCCGTAGAGCCGGATCAGCCTCGTGATCGCGGTGGACTCGCCGCCGGGGATGACGAGCCCGTCGATCCCCTCCAGCTGCTCGGGCTTCCGCACTTCGACGACGTCTGCGCCGAGCCGGCGCAGCATCGCCGCGTGCTCACGAAAGTTGCCCTGGGCCGCCAGGACGCCGATGGTCAGCCGATCCGTCATCGCGCGCCAAACTCTACTCCCGGGGCCTTCGGCCCCTCTGCCCCCGCATCTGAGCGTACTCGCGACGAGCGCACGCGTGTGTGCCCGAATGTCGCGGTTCTGAGCGCTACCAGCCGCGCGTCTCGAGCAGCTCTTCGGGGGCGAGCCCCGCCGCCTGGAGGCCCCGCATCGGCTCACCGAGGTCCGTGGAGACGCGCGCGAGGATCTCCGGGTCGTTGAAGTGCGTCGTCGCCTCGACGATCGCCTTCGCGCGCGACATGGGATCCGACGACTTGAAGATCCCCGAGCCGACGAAGACGCCGTCGGCGCCGAGCTGCATGCAGAGGGCCGCGTCCGCCGGGGTCGCGATGCCGCCCGCCGTGAACGTCACCACGGGGAGACGACCGTGCTCGGCCACCCAGCGGACGAGCTCGAGCGGCGCCTGGAGCTCCTTCGCATCGGTGTAGAGCTCGTCCTCGGACAGCGACTGGAGCCTGCGGATGTGGCCGAAGACGGCTCGCATATGGCGCACGGCGTTGACGATGTCGCCCGTCCCGGCCTCCCCCTTGGTGCGGATCATCGCCGCTCCCTCCGAGATGCGCCGGAGCGCCTCGCCGAGGTTGCGGCACCCGCACACGAACGGGATCCGGAACCTCCACTTGTCGATGTGGTGCTCCTCGTCGGCGGGCGTCAGCACCTCGCTCTCGTCGACGTAGTCCACCTCGAGCGCCTCGAGGATCTGCGCCTCGACGAAGTGGCCGATACGCGCCTTGGCCATGACCGGAATGGTCACGGTCTCCTGGATCTCCTTGATCTTCGTCGGGTCGGCCATGCGCGCAACCCCGCCCTCGGCGCGGATGTCGGCGGGCACACGCTCGAGCGCCATCACGGCTACGGCGCCGGCTTCCTCCGCGATCCGGGCCTGCTCTGCGGTGGTGACGTCCATGATCACCCCGCCCTTGAGCATCTCGGCGAGGCCGCTCTTGACGCGCATCGTTCCGAGCTCTGCCATGACGCCGATTCTACCCGCGCCCGGCACGCATCGAGGTCCGCGGCCGAGCCCACAATGCCGCCTCGTGGAAGCACGTCTGCCCGAGGAGTAACGTAGGGCAGTTGTAGCCTCCGACCGGAGCGAGGGATGGCTGACCTCCCCAAGGGAACCGTCACCTTCCTCTTCACCGATATCGAGGGGTCCACTCGGCTGCTCAAGCAGCTACGTGAGCGCTACGCCGGCGTTCTCACGGAGCATCAGCGCATTCTGCGCGCTGTGTTCGCCGAGGCGGGCGGCCAAGAGGTCGACACGCAGGGCGACGCCTTCTTCGTCGCCTTCCGCGGAGCCAAGGATGCAGTTGCCGCGGCGGTCGCGGCGCAGCGGGCGCTCGCCGCCCACGCGTGGCCGGACGGACTCGCCGTGCGCATACGGATGGGCATCCACACGGGTGAGCCGACTGTCGGCGCCGATCGGTACGTCGGGTTGGGCGTTCACCGCGCCGCTCGCATCTGCTCGGCCGGGCACGGCGGACAGGTCCTGCTGTCCAACGCAACGCGTGAGCTGATCGAGGACGAGCTGCCCAGCGATGTCGACCTGCTCGACCTCGGCGAGCAGCACCTGAAGGACATCGACCGTCCCGAGAGGATCTTCCAGCTCGAGATCGACGGCCTACCCGCCGAGTTTCCGCCGCTGAAGACGCTGGAGGGTCAACCTCCGGAAGCGACACCCTTTGCAGGCCGCGAAGGCGAGCTGGCTCGGGCGGCGGAGGCTGCTGTCGCTGGCGCCGGGCTTGGCCGCCGACGCGCCCTACTCCTCGGAGCGCTCGCCGGAGTGATCGCCGCGGCTGTATCCGTTCCCATCTTCGCGCTCGGCGGAGAGTCCGAAGCAACACGAACGAGCGAGGCAAACGGCCCCCGAATCACGGTTCGCCCCAACTCGATCGCCGTCATCGATCCCGAGACGACCGAGATCGTCGCGTCCATCCCCGTCGGTGCCGGACCGGGCCCGATCGCCGTGGGCGAGGGGTCGGTCTGGGTCGCGAACGTGGACGAGAAGACGGTGATGCGGATCGACCCGAAGACACGCGAGGTCGTTGAGACGATCGGCCTCGGGATCGAGCCGACTGACCTCGCCGTCGGGAAGGACGCGGTCTGGGTCGCGGGTGGGTTCGACAGGGCGCTCTGGCGGATCGACACGGCGGACAACGTCGTCAGGCACAAGCTCACGATCCGAGAAGTGATCGGCCCCCTTCCAGCGGGCTTCGAGCTCGGCCCGAGCGCGGTTGCGGTCGGCGAGGGAGCCGTCTGGCTCGCGCACGGCGAGGAGGTCTCCCGGATCGATCCGGCGGCGGTCGAGGTCGTCGAGACCATCCCGGCCGGCGGGAACTGGAGCGGCGCCATCGCGGTTGGCGAGGGCGCCGTCTGGGTTGTAGAGAACGGCCGTCTCAAGGTTCGCCGTCGGGAGGGCAACGTCGCGAGCGGGATCTCGAGGATCGATCCCGCCTCGAACTCCGTCGAGGCGACGATCGCGGTTCCGGGGCTAGGAGGCCAACCTCCCGGCACCCGGATGGTCGCCGCCGGGGCGGGAGCCGTCTGGGCTTCGGTCGGGCAGGACCAACTCCTCTGGCGGGTGGACCCCCGGACCAACCTGGCCGCGGGCACCACTCCGGCGGGGCAGTCGCCTGTCGGCGTGGCCGTCGGGGAGGGCGCGGTCTGGGTCGAGCACCGCAACGATGGGACGGTCACTCGAATCGACCCGTTCTCGAACAAGCTCGTCGAGACCATCAGGATCGGTCACGTGCTTCGCGGCGTCGCGGCCGGGGAAGGCGCCGTCTGGGTCTCCGTCGTCCGCTGATCGAGTCCGTGGACTACGCGAGCAGCTCAAGGGCCGCCTCGGGCTCCTTGAAGGGCGGGATGACGTAAATCCCGGCCACGCGGGTGCGCGCCTCCTCGACGATCTCGCGGGCCAGCTCGAACCCGAGCTTGCGCGCGTCCGCTCCCGCGTCGGCGAGCCGCTGCTGCACCGGCTCCGGGATTGTGATCCCGGGCACCTCGTTGTGCAGGCGGAAGGCGAGCTGGTAGCTCGTGAGCGGCCACACGCCGAGCAGGATCGGGATGGGCGACTCGCCGCCGAGCTCGTCGAAAAAGCGGTGGAGGTACCCGAGATCGAAGAGAGCCTGCGTCATAGCGAAGCGCGCGCCCTCGGCGACCTTGCGGCGAAAGCGCTCCAGCTCGGTGTCGAGGTCCTCGGCGGAGGGGTTGACGGCCACGCCGACGTAGAACGAGGTGGGCGCGTCAATCGCCTTGCCCGAATAGTCCTGTCCCTCGTTGAGGTGCGAGAGCAGCGTGGTGAGCCCGATCGCGTCCACCTCGTAGACGCCGCTCGAGCCCGGGTAGTCGCCGACGTGCGGGGGATCGCCCGTCACCGCGAGGATGTTCCGTATCCCCTCGGCGTGCGCGCCGAGGAGCTGCGACTGGAGTCCCATCACCGAGGCGTCGCGCGGCGTCACGTGCGGGATCGTCTCGATACCGATCGTGCGCTCGATGGCGACCGACGCCATGAGCGCCGAGAGCCGCGCCCGCGCCATCGGGTTGTCGTTGATGTCCACCTCATGGACAGCGCCCGAGTCCGCGAGCCGCGCGGCGACGCGGAGCATGTTCTCCATGTTCGTGCCCTTGGGCGGGTCGAGCTCGACGGAGACGACCCACTCTCCCGCCTCCAGCATCGACTCGAGCCGCGTCCGCTCGAGCGCGCGCGCGCTGGGAACGGCAGCGATATCGCGTTCGATCGCCAGCAGCGGCACCCGTGGCTCACGCTCCTCCACGACGGCGGCCTTGATCGCGGCGATCTGCGCAGGCGTCGTGCCGCAGCAGCCCCCGATGATGCGGGCGCCCAGGCTGCGCGCCTGGGCGGCGAACTCGGAGAAGTAGTCGGGTGTCGCGTTCGGGTAGACGAGGCGCCCGCCCGAGCGGCTCGGCAGTCCGACGTTCGGCTGGGCCGAGAGCGCCACCCCGTCCGCGTTCCCCGTCATCTCGCTGAGTGCGGCGAGGGCGGCCTGGGGTCCGAGCCCGCAGTTCGCCCCGATCGCGACGACCCCCAGCCCG
>JBOHAJ010000036.1:0-2803 GCA_050697715.1 Gaiellaceae bacterium | reverse complement strand
CATGATGTTCGTGAAGACGAGGGAAAAGAAGAGGCTGTACACGAACGCGGCCCAGGCGAGCCCGCCGAGCGCGCCCCAGTCCTGCTCGCCGAGCTGGCCGACGGCCGAGACGAGAAGCGGCACCGAGCCGGCAAGGAGCATGAATGCGCTGATGCGGTAGGGGGAGTAGCGGCGCATGAGCGGCCCCATGGCCACCGAGTAGGCGGCCCACGTGGCCGAGGCGCCGAGGCCGAGGAGGATGCCACCGAGGTCGCCCCGGATCCCGCCCGAGGAGCCCAGGGCGACGAGCGCCACGCCCGAGAAGGAGACGACGGTGGCCGCCCAGTGGCGGAAGCGGAGGTGCTCGAGCCGGAGCGCCTGCGAGATGAGCGCCACGAAGATGGGGAGCGTCCCGAACATGAGGGCGACGGTCGCCGCCGTCGTCAGGCGCACCGAGTAGACGAAGGAGAGCTGGTTGAGCCAGATTCCGGCAGCCGCTGCTCCCAGCATGAGCCAGACGTCGCCGCGGCCGACGCGCAGCGACCCCTCTCGCCCGTATGTGAAGGCCGAGAAGAGGACCGCGCCGATCGCGAAGCGGACGGACGAGTAGGAGAGCGGCTCCCACCCGTGCGTCAGCGCGTACTTGACGACGGTGAAGTTGAAGCTCCAGAAGAGGACGGTGGCGAGCAGGAGCGCGTCGGCGGGGAGGCGGTGGCGCACGGCCGCCAAGGCTAACCCCCGGCGAACCGCGCTTGTGTTTCACACGCACAAGGAGCACACCCCGCTCCTGGAGCGGCTTCACCCCGCAGGGACAAGGCTCTTCAGCATGTAAGCGTGGAACACAAGCGCCTGGTCGAACCGCTAGAGTCGCGGCCGTGACGGAGCCGACGCAGCTCCAGCCCGTGCCGACCGACGAGTCCCCGCCCGAGGCGCGTATCGAGCCGACGACCGCCGACGTGGACGAGCTCGTCGGGCCGGCGACGCCCCACTTCGCCATGCAGATCCGCGCGCGCGTCCGGGCTCTCGTCCGCGACCTGCCGGAGGATCATCCGGTGCGCCGCTACGGCGACGAGCAGATCGAGCTGCTCGAGCGGCTCGCGTTTGCGAGCTCGAAGGCGGCGGAGGGCCATTTGGAGCCCGCGAGCCGGCCCGGCTGGGAGACGCTCCCGAGCCACGCGCCCGCCTCGAACCCGCTGCGGCCTGCGGGCGGGTAGATGGCCGTCTTCGCCGGCAAGTCCGTCCTCGTGACGGGCGGCTCGCGCGGGATCGGGAAGGGCATCGCACTCCGCTTCGCGGAGCTGGGGGCAACCAAGGTGGCGATCAGCTACCTGCGAAACGACGCCGCCGCGGAGGAGACCGCGAAGGAGATCCGCGCGCACGGCGCGGAGGCGCAGCTGCTCCGCGGCAACGTGGGCGACCCCGAGAAGGCCGCCGCGCTCCTCGAGGAGGCCGGGCCGCTCGACGTGCTCGTCTCGAACGCGGCCACGGGCGTCATCCGGCCGGCGCTCGAGCTCGAGGAACGCCACTGGGACTGGACGCTGAACGCGAACGCGCGGGCGCTCCTCACGCTCTCCCGCCACGCAGCGCCGCAAATGGAGCCTGGCAGCGCCATCGTCGCGATCACGAGCCTCGGGTCGCAGCGCGTGCTCGACAACTACGTGCTCGTGGGCGTCTCGAAGGCGGCCCTCGAGGCGCTCGTCCGCTATCTGGCCGTCGAGCTCGCCGAGCGCGACATCCGAGTAAACGCGGTCTCGGCGGGCCTCGTCGAGACCGGCGCGCTCGCCTACTTCCCCGACCGCGAGCGGATGCTCGACTGGTACGCCGGCCGCACCCCCGCGGGGCGCCTCGTCTCTCCGGCCGACGTGGCCGAGGTGGTCTGCTTCCTCGCTTCCCCCGCCGCCGGGATGATCCGCGGCCAGACGCTGATCGTGGACGGCGGCTACTCGATCCTCGCCTGACGGTGGCGATCGGTTTGCAGGGCGGCTTCCGGGGAGGACCTGCGCTTCAAGGGACGAGGGGCATGGTCGGCGACTCAGTCCTCTTCACCATCCTGATCTCGAAGGATGAATGACCTGGCCCACCATCCCCATCCTGAGCCGGCCCGAGAACAACTACATTTGACGTCGTGCGGGTGCTTGTCACCGGCCATGACGGCTACATCGGGGCTGCGGTGGTCCGGCAACTCCTCGCCGCCGGGCATGAAGTCAGCGGGCTTGACGCCTTCTTCTACGAGGGTTGCGAGCTGTTTCCCCCGCGCGTCCGCGTGCCGGCGCTGCGTCTCGATATTCGCGACGCCCGACCCGAACATTTGAAGGGCGTCGAGGCCGTCGTCCACCTCGCCGCACTATCCAACGATCCCCTCGGCGCGATTCGGCCGGATGTCACTCGCGAGGTCAACCACGATGCGACGGTCGCGCTCGCCCGCGCGGCGAAGCAGGCAGGTGTAGGGCGATTCGTGTTCGCCTCCTCCTGCAGCATGTACGGCGCCGCCGGTACGGAGCCGGCGACGGAAGAAGCCCCCCTTCGACCCTTGACTGCCTACTCCGAGTCGAAGGCGCGTTCTGAGGAGGCACTGCGCGAGCTTGGAGACGGCGGGTTCGTGCCCGTCCTTATGCGCAACGCGACTGCGTACGGCGTGTCGCCGCACATGCGCGTTGACCTCGTTCTCAACAACCTGGTTGGGTGGGCCCTGACCACGGGGAAGGTGCGCATCCTCAGCGATGGAACCCCCTGGCGACCCCTCATCCACATCGAGGACATCGCACGGGCGACGCTCGCCATGCTCGAGGCGCCCGCCGAACTCGTTGCGGGCGAGGCCTTCAAC
>JBOHAJ010000035.1:0-2404 GCA_050697715.1 Gaiellaceae bacterium | reverse complement strand
AGCTCGAAGTGATGCTCGCCGTCGAACACCCCGGGGAGCAGGAGCCGCCCGAGCCACGCGAGCTCGCGGGTCGGCTCCGCTTTGATGACTGTCGGCTTGAACGTCATCCCGCGAGAGTCCGGCGGCTCGATGCGCACTTCGAGCCGCGAGCCGACGGTGGGTTCGCCGCTGATCCTTCGAATGAAGGGGTTCCAGTCGGGATACGAAGCGAAATCCGTCAGGATTTCCCAGATGCGCTCGGGCGGGGCGGCGATCTCCACCTCGGTCCGCAGTTCGCGCATCGCGCGCGAAGCCTAACGCGCTGCGAAGCCCGGCTCAGCGCCGGTGGTCGCGCAGGCGGCGGATGAGCGGAAGTCCGTACCAGAACCACGCGAACACGCACCCGACTACGGCCGTCACCGCCGCCGTGGCCGGCGACCCGAAGAGGACGTCGGTGATGAGGAAGACGGACGCCGTCATCGCAGCCGCGATGAAGACGGTGGCGACGATCGCCGTCCGCGTCGACAGCTGGAGGAGGGCCTCCTTGTCCCGCTGGCGCCACCGGATCCGGTGTGCGGCCGTCGGCGTGATGAGGAGGACGATCGCGAGCGTCGCGCAGAGGAGTCCGGAGAAGTAGACGTACTCCTGGTTCCGCGTCAGCTGCTCGAAACGGTTCTGGAACGGCAGGATGAGCAGGAAGCCGAAGAGCACCTGGACCCCGGGCATGGCGAGCCGATGCTCCTCGACGAGCTCGCTCCACTCCTGATCGAGATCCTCCCCCGGGCGTGCCTCCTCGGCCACGCCGCCAGCCTAGTGGCTAGTGCGCCGTGCAGGGTGGGTCGAACTGGTCGCCCTGGGCGATCTGGTCGCCGAGCGCGTTCATGTCGTTCTCGTACTGGACGTGGTCGGGGTTGCCCGAATCGTAGTCGGGGAGTCCGGCGCCGTTCCAGCGTGGGTCGGGTGTGACTCCCGGCCCGATGGTGGTCGCGCGGTAGCTCTCGCCGTTGCCCTCCGGCCGCTCTTGGCCGGGGTTGGGGAACCAGTACTGCGTCGTGTGCTTGTAGAAGCCGTAGCAGAAGTTTCCGTTCGGCCTGTGCGTGAGCCAGGAGTTCTCGCGTTTCCAGCCGGACCCGTAGGCCGAGTTGAACGTGTCGAGGAAGATGTTGCGCCCGTACGTGTCGGTCGGGATGCCCCACGAGGTCGCCGTGAAGCCGTAGACGGGGTAGCCGCGGAAGGTCAGCTTCCCGAACAGGTGGTGGAAGCGGCCGTTCTGAACCCAGTCGGTCCAGATCTCGAGCTTGGGGATGCTGCCGGTCCAGTGGGAGATGCGGAGCTCCCAGGCGCGCTGCGTCCACTTCCACGGGTTGACGCCATAGTTCGGGAGGGTGCGCCGCCACGCCTGGAGCGCCCAGTGGGAGCCGTCGGGGGCGGTGCACGCCTTGACCTTCCACGGAAGGGGCGGGCCGTTGTAGGGCCTGCAGGCGTTGACGAAGCTCTTCCAGACCGGGTAGCCGAACGTGCGCCAGCCCCCCGAGCGGTCGAGCCGGAACTTCACCTGCGGCCGGTCCCGCGAGGGCCGGCGCGCGTTGACGGCGCCCCAGATGAGCACGCGACTGATGCCGTCGGCGTTGCGGTACGTGACGAGCGCCTGGCCCTTGCGATTCACCTTGAGCGAGACGTCCTTCGCGTTGCGCGCAAGGAGCTCGGAGGCGGAAGCGGCTTGGGCGGAGGCGAGCATGGCGACCAACGCCGCTGCGGTTACCGCAAGCCGCTGCCAGAAAGAGGGTCCCCGGAGCACGAGCACCAACGGTAACTTCGGCGGACGAGGATCGCGGGACGACCCCTGGAACGGGTGAGGCGAGCGCGAGGGTCCGTCGGCTCGACCTCCCGGAGGCGGTCGCAGGAAGGATGCGGCCGATGGCAGAGCGGACGTTGACGGAGAAGGAGCTGAACCGGGCGTTGCTCGCGCGACAGCTGCTGCTCAAGCGTCCGAAGCTGTCGCTCCCACGCGCGGTCGAGCGCGTCGGCGGTCTGCAGACCCAGTACGCGCCCTCGGCCTACATCGGGCTGTGGTCGCGCCTCGCGGGCTTCGAGCGCGACGATCTGACACGCGCGCTGGAGCGCCGCATGGTCGTCCAGGGGACGCTGATGCGCGCCACGATCCACATCGTCTCTGCGCGCGACTACCCGCTGCTCGCCGAGGGTGTGCGGGAGAGCCGGCGCGAGTCGTGGGTGCAGTACCATCGTGGGCGGGCGGACGCGCGCACGGTGGCAGGCTCCGCGCGGCGCGCGCGGTCGTTCCTGGCCGGGGAACCGCGGCGGCGGAGCGAGCTCGTGGAGCACCTCGGTGCGGACAGCGCCACCTGGAACGGCGTCGGCCTCTGGCTCGACCTCGTCCGCGTCCCGCCTTCGGGGACGTGGGAGC
>JBOHAJ010000034.1:0-5672 GCA_050697715.1 Gaiellaceae bacterium | reverse complement strand
GCGCCAGGCGCCGCACATTCTGGCGGTCGCGGTCGTAGGTCCGCTCGATCTCCTCCTCGGCGGCGTAGGCCTCCTCGTCCCAGTACTCGTCCTCCTCGACGATGCCGAAGTAGACGAGCGCCCGGCTCCAGACGGTTCCGACTCCCATTGCCGCCGACCGAGTTTAGCGACCGAAGAGTACGGAGCCGATGCGAACGAGCGTCGCGCCTTCCTCGACGGCTACGCGGTAGTCCTGCGAGGTGCCCATCGAGAGCTCGCGGAGGCCGTGCTCGCCGGCCAGGCCGCGCAGCTCCCGGAAGTACGGCCGCGACCGCTCGGGTTCGTCGGCGAGCGGGGGCATCGTCATGAGGCCGCGCACCTCGACGCCGAGCTCCCGCGCGAGGCGGAGGAAGGCCGAGAGCTCGGCGGGCGCGATCCCGGACTTCGTCTCCTCGCGGGCGAGGTTGACCTCGACGAGCGCGGGGATCGTGAGTCGTCGTGCGGCCGACTCGCTCTCGAGCGAGTGGCAGAGCTCGCAGAGCTGCGAGACGTCCTTCGCCTTACGGGACTGGAGGTGGCCGATGAAGTGCCAGCGAAACACGCCCGCATAGCGATCGTGTTTCGCTCTGAGATCTTGGACGCGGTTTTCGCCGACCACCTCGACGCCGGCCTGCGCCAGCAACTCCATCTCGTCGAGAGAGACGTACTTGGTCGCCACTACGACCGTGACATTCGGCCCAACCTCTTCGCGAATCCGCGCGTAGTTTGCGCGGATTCGCGAGCTATCAGGCGATAAAGGCAACGACGCCCTGGCGCCCGGTGACGCCGCGGTCGCGGCGGTGGGAGAAGAAGAGCTCCGGCTCGCAGGACGTGCAGCGGCGCACGCGCTCGACGCGCTCGACACCCGCCGCGCGGAGCGCGCGCTCGGTCGCCTCCGGAAGGTCGAGGTTGCGGCCGGCGAGGACGTCATCGCCGAAGCGGTCGCGGGAGGGCGCGGCCACCTCCTCCCCCACCTCGTAGCAGCACGGGCCGATCCCCGGCCCGACCGCCGCGGCGAGCGGCCCGTTCCCGAGGACGCGGACGCCGGCCTCGACGATCCCCTCGAGGAGGCCCCTCCAGCCGACGTGGAGCACGGCGAGCCCGGGAGCGCCGTTCGCCCGGCAGATCGCGACGGGCAGGCAGTCGGCGGTGAGGAGAACCAGCGCCTGTTCCGGCTCCTCCGTCCAGAGCCCGTCGCACCGCTCGAAGACCGTCCGCTCGATGATGCCCCTGGGCTCTGCCCGCTCGACGTCGCCGCCGTGCACCTGCCAGGCCATCGTCGCCGTCTCCGGATCAGCGCCGACGGCCGCGCAGAGGCGGCGACGGTTCTCGACCACGCGCTCCGGCTCGTCCGTCGTGAGGATGCCGAGGTTGAGCGACTCGAAGGGGCCCTCGCTCACCCCGCCCAGGCGCGTCGAGAAGGCCACGCGATAGGGACCTGGACCTTGCCATTCGAAGAGCTTCACGAGGCTTGGATCAGCTCCCTGGCCGCCTCGAGCTCGGCCGCGCGGCCGTCGAGCTCCCCGTTCACCTTCCGGCGCAGGATCTCCTCCAGGATGGCACCCACGCGCGGGGACTCGCCGAGCCCGAGCTCGACCAGGTCGCCGCCCGAGATCTCGAGCCGCACGGAGCGGAGCTCCTCGAAGTAGCGCTCGAGCCGTTCCCGCGCGGGCGAGCCGGCGCCCGCGAGCGCGAAGAGCGCCCCGTCGGGGTCGTGCGGGCGGACGAGCTCGCGGACCGCGGCCGGCTCCTCCACGGCGGCTACGCGCTCGCGCAGGCGCGGCGCGACCGCCACGGCCGCGGCGATCCGGTCCGCGTCGCGTCGCCGCAGCTTCATGCGCTCGAGCCAGTCGGTCAGCTCGTCGGGAGTGAGTCGCCGCGCGAGCACGGCCAGACGAAGGCGCCAGGCGGGTGCCTCAGGTGCGAAGCGCTCCCGGAGCGCGTCCAGCTCCTCGGCGAGGAGCGCCGCCTCGTCGTCGGCCGCCAGGTGCGGGTGCACCGCGCGGTCCACTCCGAGCTCGCCCATGCGCCGGATCGAGTCGCCCACCCGCGCCTCGGAGAGGAGGGCCTGGAGCTCGTCGCGCAGGCGGGCCGAGGAGAGCTCGCCGACGAGCTCCATCTCCACGCAGGCGCGCGCGAGGGACTGCGTGTGGAGGTCCATGCGGAAGCCGTAGCGATTTTCATAACGGATCGCCCGGAAGATCCGCGTCGGGTCGTCGATGCACGAGAGGTTGTGCAGCACGCGGACGACCCCGGCGTCGAGGTCGCGCAGGCCGCCGAAGAAATCCACGAGCCGTCCGAAGTCCTCGCCCTTGAGGGAGACGGCCATCGCGTTGATCGTGAAGTCGCGCCGGTAGAGGTCCTGACGGATCGTGGCCTGCTCGACCGCGGGAAGAGCGCCCGGATAGTCGTAGAACTCGGTGCGCGCGGTGGCAACGTCCACGCGGCCACCTTCGTAGACGACGATGACCGTCCCGAACTTCTCGTGCGGGACCGCCCTGCCTCCGAGCGCACGGGCGAGCTCGCGTCCGAAGGCGAGCCCGTCGCCCTCCACGGCGATGTCCACGTCGAAGCTCGGCTCGTTCATGAGGACGTCGCGGACGGCGCCGCCGACGAGGTAGACGCCCTCGAAGTGCTCGCCGACAGCCTGCACGGCCTCGAACGCGCGCTCGAGCCCCTCGATGGAGAGGAGGCGCCCGCGCAGGTCGGCCCCGCCCGGCTCGCTCTCCTCCCCCACGGGCTCCTCGAGCGCACGCAGGAGGTCGGAGCGCGCGACGACGCCGACCACGCTCCCCTCTCGCAGGACCGGCACCCGGCCACCGTCCGAGGCGGCCAGGAGCCGCATCAGCTCGGGGAGCGGCGTGCCCTCGTCGCACGTGAGGACATCCGAGCTCATCACGCTCTTGACCGGGGCGTGACCGAGCCCGTGCTTGATCGCCTCGTCGAGGCTCTCGCGGGTGACGACGCCGGCGAGGCGGCCCGGGTCGCCGACAAGGATTCCGCTCTGGCGGTGGCGCTGGCAGAGGACCATGGCGTGAGCGACGGTGTCTGTCTGCGTGACGAAGCGGGCCGGGCGGGACATGATCTCCTTCGCGGTCGCGCGCGGGCGCACGGCGCCGGGGAGGGCGCCCAGCACCCGCTCCCTCGCCTCCGCGAGCGGGCCCCGGTGGATGGCGGAGGCCGCCTGCGCGTGCCCTCCCCCGCCCAACGCCGCCGCGACGACGGCGGCGTCGAGCTCCGCGACCCGGGTGCGCACGACGCAGAAAACCCGTCCGTCCATCTCGACGAGGCAGATCAGCGCCCGGGCGTCGGTGAGATCGACGATCTTGTGGGCGAGGTTGGAGACGCCGTCCACGTACTCCGGCCAGGACACAGCCGCGATGAGCACCTCGAAGCCGCCCGCCGAGTGCGTCTCCACCGCGGCGAGGAGCGCGTCGAGGAGCGCCCGCTCCCCGGGGGCGAGGGGCGAGTGGAGGTACTTGGCGATCATGTCCTGGCGCGCTCCGTGGCGCAGGCACCAGGCGAGCGCCTCGGCGTCGCGCAGGCCCACGCCGGGGTAGGAGAGCGAGCCGGTGTCCTCGTGGATGCCGAGCGCGAACACGGTCGCCTCGAGCGGCGTCGGGACGATCTCCCGCTCGGCGAGGATGCCGACCATCGTCGTCGTCAGCGCCCCGTCATCGGAGACGACGAGGTTCTCGGGCTTCGCCCAGTCGGGCGCCTCACCGGCGTGGTGGTCGAAGACGACGACCTCGACGGCCGGGTCGCGCGCGACCCGCTCGAACTCGCCCAGCCGCTCGGGGTGCACGGTCTCCACGACGACCAGACGGCGGATCTCGGCCGGGTCGAGCCGGCCCGTCTCGACGACGTCGAGCTCCTCCGCGTGCAGCCGGTAGAAATCGCGCACGTTGCGGTTGAGCGACCCCGAGAGGGCGACGACCGCGTCCGGATAGAGCCGGCGCGCGGCGAGCATCGCCGCGAAGGCGTCGAAGTCCGTGTTCGCGTGGGTGACGATCACGTCCACGGCTCAAAGGGTAGACCGCGCGCCAGCTCCCCCAAGACGAGTGATGGGGCCGCACGCCGAAATCCCCGATCCAATGAGCGGCGGGCGTTCCCAGCCCCTCCGACCAGGGAGTCATCCGTGAAGAGCAAGCACCTTCGCCAGGCGGCCCGCGCAGCCCTCCTGGCCGCCCTCCTCCAAGGCCTCCTGCTGGCCGCCGCCCCGATTGCGGGTGCGTCCACCCCCATCACGCCGGGCGGATCCGCCGTCACGGTGACGGCCGCCTCGGGCCAGAACCCGGTCCTCACCTTCAGCGGCAACGCAGGACAGCGCGTCAGCCTCAAGATGACCGATCGCACCATCGGCTCCGGCTGCTGCAGCCTGAAGGTCTCGCTGCTGAAGCCCAACGGGACGGCCCTTGTGAGCCCGACCTACGTCGGCGCGCAAGGAGGCTTCTTCGACACGAGGACGCTGCCTGCCGACGGGACGTACAAGATCGTCGTCGACCCCCAAGGCAGCGCTTCGGGCAGCCTCACCCTCCAGCTCTTCGACGTCCCGGCTGACCTGAGCGGGTCGATCGTGGCGGGCGGCACCGCCCAAACCGTGACCATCGGCACGCCCGGCCGCAACGCGCGCCTCTCGTTCAGCGGCACCACGGGGCAGCGCGTCAGCGCCACCCTCAGCGGCGTGAGCATGAGCAGCGTCAGGGTCTCGCTCCTCAAGGCCGACGGGACCCAGGTGGGCGCCTACGTGAACGTCGGGACGGGCGGCGGCTTCCTCGACACCCGCGCGTTGCCGGTCACGGGCTCGTACAATCTGCTCGTCAACCCGCAGGGCGCGGCCACCGGCAGCAAGACGCTCACGCTCCACGACGTTCCCGCGGACGTGAGCGGCGCGATCGTCCCCGGCGGAGCAGCGCAGGCGATCTCCGTGGGAACGCCCGGCCAGAACGGGAAGCTCACCTTCACCGGCACGGCCGGCAAGCGCGTCGCCCTCAAGGTGAGCGGAGTGACGATGGGCTCCTCGAGCTGCTGTGGAGCCAAGGTCTCGATCGTCAAGCCGGACGGCACGGCGCTCGTCCCGGCCACCTTCGTCGGCACGAGCGGAGGGTGGTTCGACACCAAGACCTTGCCGGCCGGCGGCACCTACAAGATCGTCGTCAACCCGCAGGGCGCGGCGACGGGCAGCGCCACGTTCACGCTCTACGACGTGCCCGCCAACCTGAGCGGCACGATTGCCGTCGGCGGCTCCTCCCAGACGGTGACGATCGCGACCCCGGGGCAGAACGCGAAGCTCACCTTCACCGGTTCCGCGGGCGCCGCCCGGACCCTCGTGCTCAGCAGCGTGAGCATCGGCTCGGGCTGCTGCGGCTCGAAGGTGTCGGTGCTGAAGCCGGACGGCACCACGCTCGTCCCGGCGACGTTCGTCGGCACGAGCGGGCGGACGATGAACTTCACCCTCACGGTTGCAGGGACGTACTCCATCGTGGTCGACCCGCAGTACGACGCAACCGGGAGCATGACGCTCCAGCTCTCGTAGGGAATCCGGGGATGGGGCCCGCCACGCGGGCCCCATCCCCCCTTTCGGGGGAGGCGCGGACGGTGCTTTCCGACGACGTTGAAGGGAGCAGCCATCCCGCAGCGGCCGGGGTCTGCAG
>JBOHAJ010000033.1:0-4813 GCA_050697715.1 Gaiellaceae bacterium | reverse complement strand
CTCTGGTGCCGCGTGATCGCGGGCCAGAAGTAGGCGTGCATTGCCTGGAGGGGCACGGCGCGCGGGGCCTAGTCGAGCTCGCGCGCGGCGAGGTCGTCGAAGACGACGTCCGCCCCCGCCTCCCCGGCGAACACGTAGAACCCGACGGTCGTGAAGGTCTCGAGGCCCCGCGGATCTCTCACCGTCGCGACCCGGCGCCCGTTCGCCTCGAAAGTCAGGCGTGCCGCGCCGTCCTTCGAGCCCACGCACGTCGCGTCGAGCCGGACGGGCTTCCCGCCTGCGCCGAGCGGCGGCGCGGGTCCCTCCTCGAGGACCCTGAGCAGCTCGGGGCCGCCCTCCTTCAGGATCTCGTAGCCGCCCTGGGGCGAGAGGACGAAGACGTACCCGTTCTCCCCGCCCGCGTAGCAGGCGACTCCGAAGGCGGTCGACTGCGGGCCGGCCTCCTTCCTCGCGCTCGCCGCGACCGCGATACCGTCGACCTGCTCGCCGGTCCGGAAGAGGCTCCACTGTGGCCCCCCGGCCCTCAGACGCATCCGGTAGCCGCCGGCCTCGTACTTCAGGACGACGAACCCTTCCTCGGCGGTCGCCCATCCGCTGGCCGGATTCGAGAAATCGTCGCGCAGGGGGAGTCCCGCCGATGGTGGGGTCGGCTCCCGCGCCCGGGCGGCTGTGGCAGCCTCGGCGGAGAGCTCGCGGGCTGCCGCCTCGTCGAAGCGGACTTCGGCCTCCTCGGAGGCGTCCAGAAGAAACCCGACGGATCCGAACGCCTCGTAACCGTTCTCGTCGCGGGCGACGAGGACCTCCTCTCCGTCGACGCTGAGGACGAGCGTGGTCACCCCGTCGCGGGCGACGCAGTCGGCTGCGAGCCTGCCCGTTCGTCGCTCCCGGGTCGCGTTCCTTTCCTCTGCAAGGAGCTCGAACCGGTCGGTGTCGGGCTGGTCTCGGAGGATCGCGGACGAGCCGTCCGCGGAGACGGAGAGGACGTAGCCGCGGTCGTCGTCCGCCCAGCAGCCCACGCCGTAGTTCAGATACCTCGACACCGCGAACGGCGGGCCGGGGCCCCGCACGACACGTCCGTCGGCCTCGAAGTGCAGCGCGTCCGTGTTCGTCCCAAGGCCGTAGAGCGAGAGCTGGCCATAGTCGCCTTTGACGATGATCCGGTAGGTCTCGCCGAAGCATCCGATGATGGACTGCGCGCTTTCCTCGTCGGGCCACTCGCAGTCGCCGGAGAAGTCCTCCTCGAGCGGAAGCTCCGACCCCCCGAGCTCGGAGGTGCTGCACGCGGCAAGCGCCAGCGAGGCGGCGAGGAGGACCGTGATGGCGCCGAGGCGGTGCATGCCCCGAGAGTACGACGAAACCGCCCCGTGCGGATCAGCCCTGACCTGGTTGCGTTCGGGAAGGTGAGCGGGTCGGAGGGGAAGCTCCGAGGACGACCTCCCCCTCCGGTTTGAACCACGCTCCGGACCGTGACGCCGGACGGGGTCTAGATCCGACGCCCGACGAGCGCGGACCCGCTCACGGCGAGGGTACTCCTAGCCCCGAGAGCGTGCAAGGACCGTGCGACCAGGATTTCCCAATTTCGGGGCGGGTAGAATCGCCCGCCGAGGACACGACGAGCACGGAGGTGGCATGAGCGTACGGGTGGGGATCAACGGGTTCGGGCGCATCGGGCGGAACTTCTTCCGGGCGGCGCGCAAGCGCGACGCAGATCTCGAGTTCGTCGCGGTGAACGACATCGGCGACGCCAGGACGATGGCGCACCTGCTCAAGTACGACTCGGTCCTGGGGCCGTTCGAGGAGGACGTCGAGCCCTCGGACGGCGGCATCCGCGTCGGCGACCTCGAGCTCCGACTCCTGACCGAAAGGGATCCCGCGGCGCTCCCCTGGCGGGATCTCGGCGTCCAGGTCGTGCTCGAATCGACCGGCCTCTTCACGAAGCGCGACGACGCGCAGAAGCACCTCGACGCAGGCGCAGACAAGGTCGTCATCTCCGCCCCCGCCACCGACCCCGACGTGACGATCGTCCTCGGCGTCAACGACGACGCCTACGACAAAGAGCGGCACCGGATCGTCTCCAACGCCTCCTGCACGACGAACTGCGTTGCGCCGCTCGCGAAGATCCTGCACGACGCCTGGGAGATCGAGTCTGGCTTCATGACCACGATCCACGCGTACACGAACGACCAGCAGATCCTCGACCTGCCGCACAAGGACCTGCGGCGGGCGCGGGCGGCCGGTATCAACCTCATCCCCACCTCGACCGGGGCTGCGCGGGCGATCGGGCTGGTCATTCCGGAGTTGAAGGGCAAGGTGGACGGCATCGCGATCCGCGCGCCGGTGCCGGACGGCTCGGTGGTGGACCTCGTCGCCCACCTCGGAAGCACCGTCACCGTCGACGACGTGAACGCGAGGTTCCGGGAGGTGGCCGACAAGGGCGCCCTCGAGGGGATCCTCCGCTACTCGGACGACCCGATCGTCTCGACGGACATCATCGGCAGCGAGTACTCCTCCATCTTCGACAGCGAGCTGACGATGGCGCACGGGAACGAGGTCAAGGTCTTCGGCTGGTACGACAACGAGTGGGGGTACAGCTGTCGGCTGGTCGACATGGTCGAGCGTTTGCTCTAGTGCGCAAGCCGCGCTCCGTCCGCGACGCCGACGTGGCCGGCAAGCGCGTCCTCGTGCGTGTCGACTTCAACGTGCCGCTCGAGGACGGGAAGGTGGCCGACGACACGCGCATCCGGGCGGCGCTCCCGACCCTCGAGCTCCTGCTCGAGCGGGGCGCGGCGGAGATCGTGCTCATGTCGCACCTGGGTCGGCCCCAGGGAGAGGATCCCGCGTACTCGATGAAGCCTGTCGAGGAACGCCTGCGGGAGCTCCTGCCGGACGAGCGCGTACGCCTGCTCGAGAACACCCGTTTCGAGCCGGGGGAGACGAAGAACGACCCTGAGCTCGCGCGCCGCTTCGCGGAGTACGGGGATCTCTACGTCAACGACGCGTTCGGGTCCGCCCACCGCGCACACGCCTCCACCGAGGGCGTCGCGCGCGTCCTTCCGGCCTACGCCGGCCTCCTCCTCGAGCGGGAGCTGGAGGAGCTCGGCTCGTTGCTCGAGGAGCCCGAGCGGCCTTTCGTCGCGGTGCTGGGCGGGGCCAAGGTCGAGGACAAGATCGGCGTCCTGGAGTCGCTCTCGCGTCGGGCTGACGCGATCCTCGTCGGCGGGAAGATGGCAGCGGAGATTGCTGCGCAATCTCCGCCAAGGGGGGTCGCTCTCATGCTACCGGTGGACGTCGTCGCCGCAGCCGAGTTCGCCGCTGATGCAGAGGCGAACGTCGTGGCGGCGGACGAGGTGCCGGACGGCTGGCTCGGGCTCGACATCGGGCCGGAGACGCGCGAGCGGTTCGCGGAGCAGATCGGCGAGGCGCGCACGGTCTTCTGGAACGGTCCGATGGGCGTCTTCGAGTGGCCCCACTTCGCCGAGGGGACGAAGGCCGTCGCCGAGGCGGTCGCGGCCGCCGAGGCGCACACGGTCGTCGGGGGCGGCGACTCCGTGCGCGCGATCGAAGAGCTCGGTCTCGCCGACCGCATCGACTGGGTCTCGACGGGCGGCGGCGCCTCGCTCGAGCTCCTGGAGGGCAAGGAGCTTCCCGGAGTCGCCGCCATCCCGGAGGCGTGAAGATGCACCGTCTCGTGACACTCCCGTCTCCCACGCGCGCGCTCTCGCTCGATAGGCTGGAACCGGAGGGTGGCTCGCGGCGGCCCCGGAGAATCTCGTGCTGATCATGGGCAACTGGAAGATGTACAAGGGGCCCGCCGAGACGATTGCCTTCTGCAGCGCGTTCCGACCGCCGGACGGGGTGGACGTCGTCGTCTGCCCGCCGTATACGTCCCTGCGGGAGGCGGTCGAGAGCGGTCTCGACGTCTACGCGCAGAACGTCCACTGGGAACGGGAGGGCGCCTTCACCGGCGAGGTGTCGGCGGAGATGCTCCTCGAGCTCGGCGTCCGGGGATCGATTGTCGGGCACTCGGAGCGGCGGCTGCACTTCGGCGAGACCGACGACACCGTCGCGCGTCGCGCCGAGCGCGCGCTCGAGGCTGGGCTGGCCGTCGTCGCCTGCGTCGGGGAGACGGAGGCAGAGCGCGAGCGCGGCGAGACGGAGGACGTGCTCCGGCGCCAGGTGGCCGTCCTAGCGCAGAACGAGCGCCTCGTCGTCGCCTACGAGCCCGTCTGGGCGATCGGCACCGGCAAGACGGCCACCCCCGAGACCGCCCAGGAGGCCCACGCCTTCATCAAGGGACTCCTCGACGCAGCCGTCCTCTACGGCGGCTCGGTCAAGCCCGAGAACGCGGAGGAGCTGCTCGCGCAGCCGGACGTGGACGGCGCGCTCGTCGGCGGCGCCTCCCTCGACATCGACTCCTTCACGGCGATTTGCGAGACGGCAGCGCGCCTTACCCGCTCGTAGCGCTCGTCATCCTCGACGGCTGGGGCTGCGCGCCGCCCGGACCGGGGAACGCCGTCGAGCTGGCGGACACGCCTGTCTTCGACGAGCTCTGCGCCCGCTTCCCGCACACGACCCTGCGCGCCTCGGGCGAGGACGTCGGCCTCCCGCCGGGACAGATGGGCAACTCCGAGGTGGGCCCGTACACCGGGGAGGTCTCGCCCGGGATGCTCCGCGAGCTGGGCGTCGGGGGCGCGCTGATCGCGCACTCCGAGCGCCGGCAGCTCTTCGGCGAGACGGAGGACGTGCTCCGGCGCCAGGTGGCCGTCCTAGCGCAGAACGAGCGCCTCGTCGTCGCCTACGAGCCCGTCTGGGC
>JBOHAJ010000032.1:0-3414 GCA_050697715.1 Gaiellaceae bacterium | reverse complement strand
GATCAGGAGCGCCTGCACGCCGAGCTCCTCGAATCGCCGGGCCGCGCGCCCGAACAGGTCGCCCTCCGGTCCGCCCCAGTGCTGGCCGTAGACGCCGCACACGCCGTGGCGGCACCGCCGGAAGCTGAGCCACACCGGCAGGCCGGTCCGGACGACGAGCTCTACGGCCGGGACCGTCAAGCCCTCCCGGACGAGCGACATCGTCTCCATGAGGACGAGGTCGGGCGGCTCTTCCTCGAAGGCGCGCACGAGCAGCTCGAGCGTCGCCCTCCGGGTCACGCTGTCGATGTCGCCGTTCACGCTGAACGCGACCGCGCACGAGCCCGTCCTCCCCGCCTCGTCCACCGCCTGGCGCGCGAGGCGGATCCCGAGGCGCGCGACGTCCATCCAGTGCGTCATCCCGCTCTCCCCGACGAGCCCCCCGGCCTCGAGCTCGGCCGCGGCCAGGACGGCCCACGTGTTCGTGGAGATGACGTCGCAGCCGGCCGCGACGTAGCGGCGGTGGACGTCGAGCACCGAGTAGGGCGCGTGGTAGAGCGCCCACGTCCCCCAGAGCCCCTTGTCCGAGTCGCGCAGGTGGCCCGCCTGCTCGCGGTCGAGCTCGGTCGCGTTTCCCCCGTCGAGGATGACCGCCGCGTCCTCGGCGATCAGCTGCCGGACGCGCTCGTGGGCCTCGGCCCTAGCGGCCACGGAAGTCGGGCTTGCGCTTCTCCACGAACGCGGCCATGCCCTCCTTCTGATCCTCGCTCGAGAAGGCCATGGCGAAGAGCCGCGCCTCCGTCTCCAGGTTCGTACGGTGGTCGCCCTGGAGCGCGAGGTTGACGGCCTCCTTGGCGTAGGCGAGCGCGAGCGGGCTCTTGGCGGCCAGCCCGGCGCAGAGCTCGAGCGCGCGCGGCAAGAGCTCTTCCGGCTCGTGGACCGCGTTGACGAGACCGTGCCGCAGCGCCTCCTCAGCGTCGATCGTGCGCCCGGTGAAGATCAGCTCCTTCGCGTAGCCAAGCGTGGTCGTTCGTGCGAGCCGGACGGAACCGCCCCACCCGGGGAGAACGCCGAGGTCGATCTCCGGCTGGCCCAGCTTCGCCCGTGAGGAGGCGAGCCGGAGGTCGCAGGCGAGGGCGAGCTCGCAGCCGCCGCCAAGGGCGAATCCGTTGATCGCCGCGAGGGTCGGCTTCGGCATCGTCTCGAGCAGGCGCCCGCACTCGTGCCCGAGCTCCCCCCAGCGGCGCGCCGCGATCGTCCCGAGCGCCCGCATGTACTTGATGTCGGCGCCGGCCACGAACGCCCTGTCGCCCGCCCCCGTGAGGACGACCACGCGTGCGCTCTCGTCCTCCGCCAGCTCGGCGAGCCGGTCGCGGAGGGCTTCCGCGTGCGCGAGGTCGAGCGCGTTCAGCGCCTCCGGGCGATTGACGGTGACGACCGCCGTCCCGTCGCGGCGCTCGACGTCGATGGGCATCAGGCTTGGACGGCGACGCTCGAGCGCAGGAACTCGACGATCTCGGAGACCGGCGCGCCCGGAGTGAAGACCTCTGCGACGCCCTGGTCCTTAAGCGCCGCGACGTCGTCCTTTGGGATCGTGCCGCCGACGACGACGAGGACGTCCTCCGCCCCACTTTCCCGCAGACCCTCGAGGATCCTCGGGACGAGCGTCATGTGGGCGCCGGAGAGGATGGAGATCCCGACGGCGTCGGCGTCCTCCTGCACCGCGGTCTCGACGATCTGCTCCGGCGTCTGGTGGAGCCCGGTGTAAATGACCTCCATCCCGGCGTCCCGGAGCGCCCGGGCGATGATCTTCGCCCCCCGATCGTGGCCGTCCAACCCCGGCTTGGCGATGACCACGCGGATTTTCCTTGCCACGTGCGCCAGTATATGGAGGTGCGCCTCACCGTCTTGGGCTCCTCGCCGGCCTGGCCGAACCCGGGGAGCGCCCAGTCCGGGTACCTCCTGGAGGACGACGGCGGCAGGCTCCTCCTGGACTGCGGCCCGGGCGTGCTCGGGAGGATGCGAGAGCTGGGCGTGCGCCCGGACGCGGTCGCGATCACGCACTTCCACCTCGATCACTGGGGCGACCTCGTCTCCTGGGCCTGGCTGAACGCCTACGGCCCGCAGGAGCACCGGCTCGAGTGCTCGGTGTGGCTTCCGCCGGACGGGGGCGAGGAGCTGACGCGCTTCGCGGCCTTCTGGGGGAACGAGCACATGTTCGAGGAGGCGTTCGACCTGCGCGAGTACGCCCCCGACATGCCGTTCGAACTGGCCGGCTTCCAGGTGGAGGCGAAGCTCCTCCCCCACTACACGCTGACGGCGTACGGCTTCCGCGTCTCCCGGAACGGGAAGACGCTCGTGTATTCGGGCGACTCCGCCCCGACCGCCGAGCTCGCCGAGCTCGCGCGGGGCGCCGACCTCTTCCTCTGCGAGGCGACGCTGTCCGAGGGCGGCAAGGACGGCGTGCCGCGCGGCCACCTCTCCGCCGAGGAGGCGCTCGCCGCCGCCGACGGCCCCATCCTCCTCACGCACCGGCCCATCGAGCTGCCCCCGCCCGACGGGGTGGCGCTCGCCTACGACGGCCTAGTGGTCGAGCTGTAGGGGGCAACTTTCCACAGGGTTGTCCACGTCGTTTTCCACAACCCTCGAAGCAGGGATGCTCGTAGGGATCGCGTGTTTTCCACACTTTCGTCTAGGTTTCCGTACTTGAGTTCAGCGGCGGGATGCGATAGAAGCTATCCGTTCGGGACAATCGATCGAAAGGCGGCCCTTTCGATGAGCACCTTCCTAGACAGTCGGACTGCAGTCCTCGTCGACCAGCATCCGCTCTGGCTCGACACGGTGGCGCAGGTCGTCGGCCGGATCGGCGTCGACGTCGTCGCGAAGGCGACATCCTCCACCCAGGCCCTCGAAATCCTCGCGGACCGGCGACCCGATCTCCTCATCACCGGGATCAAGATGAACAGCGGGGAGGCCGACGGCGTCACGCTCATCCGTCAGGCGCGCGAGCGTCACCCGGAGCTGAAGGCGATCGTGCTCTCCATGTACGACGACGCTCAACACATCGAGGCGGCCTTCGCCGCCGGCGCGGTCGCGTACGTGCTGAAGATGGCCCACCCGGACGACATCACCTCGGCCATCCGGCAGGTGTTCGAGCACTCGATCTACTTCGCCGGCGGGCAGCCCCCAGCGGTTGCCTCCGGGCCCGTGCCCGACGGCTTCCTGGGCCTCACCCGGCGCGAGCTTGAGATCCTCCAGCTAGTCGCCGAGGGCCATTCGAACGCGGAGCTCGCCCGCAGGCTGTGGGTTACCGAGCAGACGGTCAAGTTCCACCTTTCGAACGTCTACCGGAAGCTCAACGTCTCCAACCGCACCGAGGCGAGCCGCTGGGCACAGCTCCACGGCCTGCTCTCGAGGTCGGCGCCGGTCGCCGAG
>JBOHAJ010000031.1:0-2161 GCA_050697715.1 Gaiellaceae bacterium | reverse complement strand
CGCGGCGACGGCTGCTACCTCGAGGACTCCAAGGGCAAGCGCTACCTGGACGCGCTCGCCGGCCTCTTCGCGGTGAACATCGGCTACGGCTTCGGCGAGGAGATGGGGGAGGCCGCGGCCGCCCAGATGCGCGAGCTGCCCTTCTACACGAACTGGAGCTACGCCCACCCGAGGGCGATCGAGCTCGCCGCCGAGGTGGCCTCGCTCACCCCGGGCGACCTGAACCGCCTCTTCTTCGTCTCCGGCGGCTCGGAGGCGGTGGAGTCGGTGTGGAAGCTCTCCCGCCAGTACTACGAGGCCCGCGGCGAGCATCACCGCGCGAAGGTCGCCGAGCGGATGGAAGCGGGCGAGCGGATCGAGCAGCACTTCCCCACCGAGCGGCGCTGGAAGGCGATCGCGCGCCGGATCGCCTACCACGGGACGACGATGGGCGCGCTCTCCATCAACGGGATCGCGGCGCTCCGCGTCCCTTTCGAGCCGCTCGTCCCGGACGTGATCCACGTCCGCAACACGAACCGCTACCACCGCCCGCCCGAGGAGACGGAGTCGCAGTTCACCTCCCTCCTGCTCGAGGAGCTGGAGGAGGCGATCCTCCAAGCGGGCCCGGAGACGGTTGCGCTGGTGATCATGGAGCCGGTGCAAAACGCGGGTGGCTCCTTCACGCCGCCCGAGGGCTACTGGAAGGGCGTACGCGAGATCTGCGACCGCTATGACATCCTTCTCGCCGCCGACGAGGTCATCACCGCTTTTGGTCGCCTCGGCGCCTGGTTCGCCTCCGAGCGCTACGACATCCGCCCCGACATCATCACCTCCGCGAAGGGACTCTCCTCCGCGTACGCGTCCATCGGGGCTGTGATCGCGAGCGACCGGGTCATGGAGCCGTTCCTCGAGGGGCACAAGATGTACGCGCACGGGATCACCTTCGGCGGGCACCCCGTCCAGTGCGCGATCGCGCTCAAGAACATCGAGATCATGAAGCGCGAGCGCATCGTCGAGCACGTGGCCGAGAAGCAGGACGCCTTCCGGGCGACGCTCGAGCAGCTCCTCGACCTGCCGATCGTCGGCGACCTGCGCGGGACGGGCTTCTTCTACGCGCTCGAGCTCGTCAAGGACAAGGACACCCGGGAGACCTTCACGGACGAGGAGTGCGAGACCCTGCTCCGCGGCTTCCTCTCGCCGCGCCTCTTCGAGGCCGGGCTCATCTGCAGGGCGGACGACCGCGGTGACCCCGTCATCCAGATCTCGCCGCCGCTCGTCGCCGACCAGGCGGAGTTCGACGAGATCGTCGACATCCTCGGCGAGGTGCTCTCCGAGGCCGGGGAGCGCATGAGGGGCTGACAAGCGTTTCCCTGATCGGTTAGCCTCAGCGCCGCACGTTCAGTCCAGATCAGGGAGGGGGTGGTCCCAGTGCGCGCTCAGCGGTTCTGGAAGCTGGGCGTCGTTCTCGCTGCGCTGGCGCTTCTCACCGCCGGCTGCTTCCACAGTGACGACGGCGGGGAAGCCGGCGGAGGAGCGCAGACCGGACAGACCGAAGCCGGCGAGCAGGCCGGCAGCTTGCTCGACGAGGTGGAGAGCCGCGGCACGCTCCGCTGCGGCGTTAACGACTCCGTGCCCGGCTTCGGCCTCCAGACCGAGGCCGGGGACTTCGAGGGCTTCGACATCGACTTCTGCAAGGTCGTGGCCGCTGCCGTGCTCGGCGACGCCGAGGCCGTCGAGTTCAGGCCGCTGAGCGCGGAGGAGCGCTTTACGGCTCTGCAGGCGCGGGAGATCGACGTTCTCATCCGCAACACGACGTGGACGTCGAGCCGCGACGGCGGCGAGGGCGCGACGTTCCTCAAGACGACCTATTACGACGCGCAGGGGATGATGGTGCGCGCGGATAGCCGGTACCAGGGGCTCGAGGACATGGCCGGCGAGACGATCTGCGTCCTTTCCGGCACCACGACCGAGTTGAACCTGGAGACGGTCTTCAGGTCGCGTGGGATCGACTACGAGCCGCTCTCTTTCGAGGAGACGGATCCGCTCCAGGAGGCGTTCATCCAGGAGCGCTGCGGCGCGTGGACGTCGGACAAGTCGCAGCTCGCCGGCGTCCGCTCGAACTTCCCCGAGGACCAGGGTGGCCCCGAGAGCCTTGTCATCCTCGACGAGACCATGTCGAAGG
>JBOHAJ010000030.1:0-6495 GCA_050697715.1 Gaiellaceae bacterium | reverse complement strand
GGCCTAGCGCGTCTAGAGCGCTGGGCCGCCGGCGCCTCGACCCCTGTTCCTCGGTTATGGAACGGAGTTGGCCGCGCTCCGGTTACGGCCGTGAGCGAGACGCTCGCCAAGGTCCGCGAGAGCGGCGAGCTCGACGAGGACGAGGTCACGGCCCTCTTTCAGGCGCGGGGCGCCGACCTGCGCGCTGTCGTACGGGCGGCGGACGAGCTTCGGCGCGACGTGTGCGGCGACGAGGTCACCTACGTCGTCACGCGGAACATCAACTACACGAACGTCTGCTACTTCCGCTGCGGCTTCTGTGCCTTCTCGAAAGGGAAGCTCGCCGCGAACCTGCGCGGCAAGCCGTACCTCGTACCCGTCGAGGAGATCGTGCGCCGCTCGCGGGAGGCGTGGGAGCGCGGCGCCGTCGAGGTCTGCCTCCAGGGCGGCATCCACCCCGCCTTCACCGGCGATACCTACGCGGACATCTGCGCCGCGGTCAAGAACGAGCTGCCGGAGCTGCACGTGCACGCTTTCTCGGCCCTCGAGATCTGGCAGGGCGCAGCGACACTCGGCGTGCCGCTGCGCGACTACCTGGAGCGGCTGCGCGACGTCGGCCTCGCCTCACTGCCGGGCACGGCGGCCGAGATCCTCGACGACGAGGTGCGGAGTGTCATCTGTCCGGACAAGGTCACGACGGCCCAGTGGCTCGAGGTGCACGACACCGCTCACCGAGCCGGCCTTCGCTCGACGACGACGATCATGTTCGGCTCCGTCGAGGGGCCGAGAAGTTGGGCGCGGCATCTGCTGGCGCTGCGTGAGCAGCAGAAGAGGACGGGCGGCTTCACGGAGCTCGTCCCGCTCCCCTTCGTGCACATGGAGGCCCCGATCTACCTCAAGGGACGCGCCCGTCCGGGCCCCACCTTTCGGGAGGCGATCCTCATGCACGCCGTCGGGAGGCTCGCCCTCCATCCGTGGGTCACGAACGTGCAGGCCTCCTGGGTCAAGCTCGGGCTGGACGGCGCCCAGGCCGCGTTGCGCGCCGGGGCGAACGACCTCGGCGGCACGCTCATGAACGAGTCGATCTCGCGCGCGGCCGGCGCGAGCCACGGCCAGGAGATGCCGCCCGAAGGGATGGAGGCGGCAATCCGAGCGCTTGGGCGCACGCCCCGCCAGCGGACGACTCTCTACGGGAACCCCGACCGCGAGCGCACGCGCCGCTCCTTCGGCGCGCGTCCGCTGGCGGAGCCCGTCAACCCGAGCGTGAACGAGGCGGGTCTCGTCCGCCCGCCAAGCCTCGTCCGGCCGGGCCTCGCCGTGGGCCGCTGATCGCCGGGTAATTCAGCCCCGCCGCGGGGAGCCAGCCCGACGAGCTTGTGTTCCACGAACACAAACGGGAAGCGGCCGGCGAGAAGGTCGGCGAACAGGCGGTCGAGCTCGTCCGCGTTTCGCCGCTTGCGCTTCCGCTCGGCGATGACGATGCGACGGACGCTCGAGTAGCTCGGACGCGGGATGCCTAGCCGGGCGGCGACGGGTCTCAGCATCCGCCAAGCCTCGGCGTAGGGAAGCCCGACGGCGTCGAGGATGCGGAGCGCGAGCACGAACTCGCGGTGTACCGGAGGGTGGAAGGCCATGCCCGAGCATCCAGGAGAAACACTCGTGCGTGTGGAACACAAGCTCGAGAATGCGTGCCGAATCGGTCCGCGGTTCGTGGTGTCGAGCGTCCTTGAGAGCTCCCTGGGCGGTCGCTGTCGCCGTCCGGACCGTCGCCCTCGCCGGCCGGGCACTGCCTGTCGCGTTCGCGACGCTCGCTGTCGCCGCCGGGACCCTCGCCGTTCCGTCAGGCGCCTCGGCGGCGCTCGCCGTCGGCGAGGGCGCGACGCAGCCCGGGAGCCCGCCGGTCCGAGAGCTCGCCATCGTGGCGAGCGGCGACCTCCTCATCCACCAGCCGGTTTGGGCTCAAGCGCTCGCGAACGGCCGCGGGCGCTACGACTTCCGGCCGATGTTCCAGGCGATCCGGCCGATCGTCCGCCGCGCCGATCTCGCCATCTGCCACGTGGAGACGCCGATGGGCGCGGGCGCGCTGAGCGGCTTCCCGGTCTTCAACAGCCCTCCGGAGCTCGCGCGGGCGATCGCCTGGGCCGGCTGGGACGCCTGCACGACGGCTTCCAACCACTCGGTCGACCGGGGCCTGACCGGCGTCACGACGACCCTCCGCGCGCTCGAGCGCGCGGGCGTCCGCCACGCCGGAACCGCCAGATCGCCCCGCGAGTCGAACCGGATCCTGCTGCTCGAGGCAAAGGGCGTGCGTGTCGCCCTGCTCTCGTACACGTACGGGACCAACGGCATCCCCGCTCCGACGCCGTGGGCGGTCAGCCTCCTCTCGCGCGCGCGGGTCGCCGCCGACGCCCGGCAGGCACGGCGCCTCGGCGCCGACCTCGTCATCGCGAGCTTTCACTGGGGCGTCGAGTACGTCCACGAGCCGACCTCCGAGCAGCGCACGCTCGCACACGCCCTTCTCCGCCGAGGCACGGTCGACCTCATCCTCGGTCAGCACGCGCACGTCGTGCAGCCGATCCGCCGCCTCCACGGCCGTTTCGTCGTGTTCGGCGAGGGAAACCTCCTCTCCGCCCAGTCGACCGCCTGCTGCCCGGGCCCGACGCAGGACGGGCTGATCGCGGTCGTCCGCGCGCGGACGATCGGAGAACGAGTGACGGTGACGCGGGTCGACTACGTGCCGGTCTGGGTGGAACGCCCGACGTTCGTCGTGCGGCCTGTCAGGTCGAGCCTCGCCGTGCTACGTCGGCGCGGCCTCGCCCCGAGCAGCCTCGCCGCGGCGCTCGCAACCTCGTGGCAGCGAACGACGGGCGTCGTCGGCCGAACGCCCTGGACGCGTCCGCTCGACGGAGCGCCCTAGTACCAGCGTCCGCGCGCGAACCCTCCGAAGGCGACAAGCCCGACGAGCGCGATGATCAGCCCGAGCCAGAAGGCGTCGAAGACGAACATCACGAGGATCCCGGCGACGACGATGATGCCGCCGAGGGTGATCCCCCCGCGCGGCCCGTAGCGGCGTTCCGGCGCGGCCATTACGCCGCCGCCCCTGCGGCCGCCGTCAGCGGCTCTCCGAAGCGCGCCCGCTTGACGAAGCGCCCGTCGCCGGGCTGGCCGACGAGCTCGTCGTTCTCCACGATCACCTTCCCGCGCACGAGCACGACCTCCGGCGCGCCCGAGACCTCTGTGCCCTCGTAGAGGTTGTAGTCCACCCGGGAGTGGCTCCGCTCGACCGACAGCGTCACCCTCTTGTCCGGGTCGAAGACGACGATGTCCGCGTCCGACCCGACCGCGATGGTCCCCTTGCGAGGGTAGAGCCCGAAGAACTTCGCCGGGTTCGTCGCCAGGAGCTCCACCATGCGGTTGAGCCCGAAGCGCCCGCCGCGCACGCCGAACTCGTGCACCATCATCAGCCGGTCCTCGATTCCGGGCCCGCCGTTGGGGATCTTCGAGAAGTCGTCGCGTCCGACCGACTTCTGGTCGGCCCAGCGGAAGGGGCAGTGGTCGGTCGAGATGACGGAGAGGATGTCCGTGGAGACCGCGTGCCAGAGGTGCTCCTGGTTGGCCTTCGGGCGCGGAGGCGGCGTGTAGACGTACTTTCCGCCTTCGAAGTCGGGCCTTTCGAGGAAGCTCTCGTCCACGAAGAAGTACTGGGTGCAGGTTTCGCCCCACGCGTTCCAGCCCAGCTCCTTCGCCCGCGCGATCGGGTCGATCGCCTCCTTGCAGGAGACGTGGACGACGTAGAGACGGCAGCCGGCCACGTGGGCGAGCTGGATCGCTCGGTTCGTCGCCTCGCCCTCCGTCTCGGGCGGGCGCGTGCGCGCGTGCCAGATCGGCTCCGTCTTCCCCTCGGCGAGCGCTTGCTTGACGAGAACGTCGATCGAGTCGCCGTGCTCGGCGTGCACCATGACCAGCGCGCCCGTGTCCGCCGCGACCTGCATGACCTTGAAGAGCGTCTCGTCGTCCACCATGATCGCGCCCTTGTAGGCCATGAAGAGCTTGTAGCTCGTCACGCCCTCGTCGGGCACCCGCGCCAGCTCCTCGAGCGTCCCGCCCTCCTTCAGGTCGGTGACGGCGAGGTGGAAGCCGACGTCGATGACCGGCCTGTTCGCCTCGACCTTCTCGTGCCAGCCTTCGAGCGCCTGCGCGAACGTCTGACCCTTGGCCTGGATGCAGAAGTCCACGTGGCAGGTCGTGCCGCCGAAGGCGGCGGAGACGGTACCGGAAGTGAAATCGTCGCACGAGATCGTGCCCCCGAAGGGCATGTCCAGGTGCGTGTGCGGATCGATGCAGCCCGGGAGGACGTACTTGCCCGCGGCGTCGATCACCCTGTCGGCTTGCACGTCGAGCGACTCGCCGATGAGCGAGACGGCCTCGTCCTCGACGTAGACGTCGCCGAGGTAGTCGTCGGCGGCGGTGATGACTCGGCCGCCCTTGATCAGCACGGACATAGGCTCTCCTTCCGAACGGGGGCGGGTGGCCGCCCGCGGGCGGCCACCCGTAACGCTACTCCTACTCGCCGCCCGGCGTGACCTCGACCTCGATGGGCTCGTAGCCCTCGCCGGTGACGTCCACCCCCTCGTCCTTCAGCTCCTCGACAGCCGCCTCCGCGAGATCGGTGCGATAGGTCGCCGCGTCGTCGGGCTCGCTCTTGACGATCCCGAAGTCGACCGCGATCTGCTTCGTGGTCGCGAAGGACGCCGGGTCCATGATCCCGATCCCGAGCTCGTTCGGCCAGATCAGCTTGTTGATCTCGTTCAGCTGCCAGCGCTGGTGCCCCTCGGGGAGCGTCGGCCCGTTGTCGAGCACGATCTGGAGGCACTCCTCGAAGTTGTCGCGGCAGTAGACCCAGCCCTTGAAGGTGGCCTTAAGGAACCGCTGTGCCACGTCCTGGTTGGCCTCGTCCCCGATCCAGTCGGTGCGGACGAAGACGCCGTCCTCGAGCGCGCCCGTCCCGAGCTCGGACATGAGGAAGACGTTGAGCTCGTCGAGGGTGTAGAGCTCCCCGGTGTCCGGGTTCTCCGCCTCGAGCACCTGGGCCAGCTCGTTGTACGTCATCGCCGCGGCCGCGTCCACCTCCCGGTTCAGGAAGAGGCTCATGTCGAACGGCTGCGCGACGATCTCGACGTCCTGCTGCGGGTCGATGTCGTTCTTTGTCAGCGCGGCGAAGAGCTTGTGCTCGTTCCCGCCGAGCCAGACGCCGACCTTCTTCCCCTTCAGGTCGGTGATGGCGTCGAGGCCAGAGTCCTTCCACGTGACCTCGGTCATGCCCGAGCGGGCGAAGACCTGGGCGATGTTGGTGATGTCGCCGCCCTGGTCGCGCGTGGCGAGCGTGTTGTCGAGCCAGTTGAGCCCGAACTCCGCCTGGTTCCCGAGCACGACCTGCTCGGGAACGATGTCGGGGCCGCCCGGCTTGATCGTGACGTCCAGCCCCTCGTCCTCGTAGTACCCCTGCTCGAGGGCGGCGTAGTACCCGGCGAATTGCGCCTGCGTTACCCACTTGAGCTGGACGGTGACCTTGTCGAGCTCCCCGCCCCCGCCGGCGGCATCGCCGCCGTCCTCGTCGCCGCCGCAGGCCGCGAGCGCCAGCACGGCGACCGCGAGCAGCGCCGCGAGCCGTAACCACCAAGCCTTCGTCATTCGACCTCCCTTTCGATTACTCCCCCCTTGCTCTAGACGACGGATGCCAGCTCATGGTCAGGCGCTCGGCGAGGGCGACCGCGGCATAGAAGGCGATGCCGAGCACGCAGGCGACGAGGATGGCAGCCCAGGCCTCCTCGAACGCGAAGATCCCCGCAGACCTGCGGATCAAGATCCCGAGCGCCTGGTCCGAGCCTCCGAAGTAGTCGCCGACGATGGCGCCGATCATCGCGAGGACCGTGGCGACCTTCAAGGCCGAGAAGAGGTACGGCAGCGCGTTCGGGATCCGCACGCGCCGGAAGATCTCCCGTTCCCCGGCGGCGTACGAGCGCATGAGCTCGATCTGCTGCGGGCGTACGGAGGTGAGCCCCCGCAGCGTGTTCACCATGACCGGGAAGAAGCAGATCACCGCCGCAATCACGATCTTCGAGGCCGGCGAGAGGATCCCGAACCAGTTGTTCGTGATCGGCGCGAAGGCGATGATCGGGATCGCGTTCGCCGCGATCGCGTACGGCATGAGCGCGGAGCCGAGCGGGCGCCAGCGGGCGAGCACGAGCGCGACCAGGATCCCCGCTGCGGCGCCGAGGGCGAAGCCGCCGAGGGCCTCCTTGAACGTGAAGATGCCCGCGTCCACGAAGGTGTCGCGGTCGTTCCAGAACGTCTCGAGGATGTCCGACAGGGCCGGCAGGAGGAATTCCTGAACGTCGAGTCCGCGCACGAGCCCCTCCCACGCTGCGATCCCGAGGACGAAGATGGCCGCGGCGGGCGCCCAGGCGCGCGCCCCACGGCCGACGCCGCGCGCGAAGGCCCCGCGCGGGACGGGCT
>JBOHAJ010000029.1:0-3745 GCA_050697715.1 Gaiellaceae bacterium | reverse complement strand
AGCGCGAGCGCCTCGTCGAAGGAGTTCGTGTGCAGCGACTGGCAGCCGCCGAGGACCGCCGCCAGAGCCTCGACCGCCGTGCGCACGATGTTGACCTCGGGCTGCTGCGCGGTCAGCGAGACTCCCGCGGTCTGGGCGTGGAAGCGCATGAGCCAGGAGCGAGGGCTCTTGGCCCCGTAGGTGTCCCGGAGCTCGCGAGCCCAGATCCGACGGGCAGCACGGTACTTGGCGATCTCCTCGAAGAAGTCGATGTGCGCGTTGAAGAAGAACGAGAGCCGCGGCGCGAAGTCGTCGACATCCAGCCCACGCGCGACGGCTGCCTCGACGTACGCGAACCCGTCGGCGAGGGTGAAAGCGAGCTCCTGCGCGGCCGTCGAGCCGGCTTCGCGGATGTGGTACCCCGAGATGGAAACCGGATGCCAGAGCGGTACGTGTCGCGCGCAGAACTCGATCATGTCCACGCAGAGGCGCATCGAGGGCTCGGGCGGGAAGATCCATTCCTTCTGGGCGATGTACTCCTTGAGGATGTCCGTCTGGATCGTCCCGCGCAGACGGTCGCGCGGGACACCCTGCTCCTCGCCGACGCAGATGTAGAAGGCGAGCAGCATCGCGGCCGGGGCGTTGATCGTCATCGAGGTGGAGACCTTGTCCAGCGGGATGCCGGCGACGAGGTGCTCCATGTCCTCGAGCGAGTCGATCGCCACCCCTTCGCGGCCCACCTCGCCGAGCGACTTCGGGTGGTCGGAGTCGTAGCCCATGAGCGTCGGCATGTCGAAGGCGGTCGAGAGGCCCGTCTGCCCGTGTTCGAGCAGATAGCGAAAGCGCGCGTTCGTCTCCTCCGCCGTGCCGAAGCCGGCGAACTGGCGCATCGTCCAGAGCCTCCCCCGGTACATGGAGGGGTAGACGCCGCGCGTGTAGGGGTAGACGCCCGGCCAGCCGAGGTCGCGCTCGTAGTCGATCTCGACGTTGTCCGGCGTGTAGAGGGGCTCGTTCTCGAGCCCCGAGATCGTCGTCGTGAGCGCCTCGCGCTCGGGCTTCGCCTCGTAGAGCTCCCGCCGCCACTCCTCGGTGGCGTCGACCCCCCGGCCGTCTTCCGTTGTGGCCATGCTGCCGCCCATTCTAGGCGGGGCCACGAGCCCCTCCCCGAAACGGCGTACGCGGGGATCCCCCGAAACCGTCCCTCGATCCAGGGATTCTCGTAGCCGTCATACGGTTTTCATACCGATTTGCGCCTTCCCCCACGCGTGGGTGCCCGATATCGAGAGCGTCCACGGCAACTGCGGCACGAAAGGAAGGACAATGACAACCCTCAGCTATGTGGCCCGGCATCCCCGCCGCGCCCTCGGCGCTCTGGCGGCGCTCCTCGTCGCCGTGGGCGTCGCCGTCGGGTCCGGAGCGAGCTTCACGGCGAGCTCCGCCAACCCGAACAACACGTTCGCGGCCGGCACCCTCTCGATCCTGAACTCGAAAGAGGCTCTCGCCGTCCTCACCGCCAGCGGCATGCGGCCTGGCGACCCCGCCAGCCTCGGCACGGTCGACGTCGAGAACACCGGCTCCCTGAGCGGGGCCTTCACGCTTGCGCGCTCGAACATCGTCGACTCGGACGGCGTCAACCCGATGTCCGCGAAGCTCAACCTCGTCGTCAAGGACTGCGGCGACTTCTCGGCCGGCACGCCGACGTGCGACGCGGGCGACCCGCAGAAGTACAGCGGCACGATCGCGGCGATGGGCACGGCTGCCCTCGGCACGTTCGCGGCGAACGAGAAGCACCGCTACGAGTTCGCGGTCACCTTCGACGCGAGCGCGGGGAACGCCTACCAGGGCGACACGTCCAGCGTCCAGTTCGACTGGAACGCGTCCTAAGAGCGGCAGCGTCCGTGGACTGAGTGTGAAGCCGGGGCCGCTCCTGCGGCCCCGGCGCCTCCCTCCCGGCGGCACTCACACCCGGCCTCGACGGACAGAACGAACGGAGACGCGGCAATGACGACCAGGGCCTACGACTACTACCACCGCCGGCAGCCGAGCCGGTCCCGGCGGGCGGGCGCGGCGGTTGCGACCGCGCTCTGCACGGCCTGCGTCGCTCTCGCCGCCGTCATGCTCCTGCCCGCGCTGCTCGGCTACGAGCGCTACGTGATCACGAGCGGGTCGATGACGGGCTCCTACGACCGCGGCTCGATCGTGTTCGCCAAGCCGGTGCCGGTCGCAGACCTGCGGGTCGGGGACGTCATCACGTACGCCCCGCCGGCGGGAGCCGGCCCCTCGGGGTTGATCACCCACCGGATCGCCTCCATCGAGCCCGACCCGGCCGGACTGCTCGTCTTTCGCACGCAGGGCGACGCGAACCCCGGCCCGGATCCCTGGACGTTCACGCTCGACCAGCCGACCCAGGCCCGAGTCGACTTCCATCTCCCCTACGTCGGCTTCGCCTTCGCGGCGCTCGCCGACCGGACGCTCCGGATGTTCCTCATCGGCGTCCCGGCCCTGCTCCTCGGCCTGGTCGCCGCCGCGCGCCTCCTGCGGGAGCCGCGCCACGAGGGAGGCCGGGCGTGAAGAGCCTGGCCCTCCGGTTCGCCGTCCTCGGGGCCGTCGCCGTCGTGTTCGGCGGCGCGACGTTCTCGCAGGCGGTTCTCACCGCCTCGAGCTCGAACCCGAACAACGCGTTCGCGAGCTCGAACGCGTTCAACCTCAGCGCCCAGATGCTCGACCCGGGCGCGTACCTGCGCCTGACGGTCTCGCTCCAAGCGACGGCGGCGGACGGCGAGGACGGTTCGAGCATCACCTCCGTCACCGTCCAGCGCTCGCCCGCCGGCGCGGGCACGTGGACGGACGTCTGCACCGATCCCGGCTCGCCGTACGACTGCTCCTTCGACAGCACCGCCGTCGCGGACGGCCTCTACGACCTGCGCGCCGTCGCGCTCAACAACGTGGGCGGCTCGGCCACGTCGACGGCCGTCGTCAACCGGCGCGTCGACAACACGGCCCCGACCGGGGTCACGATGACCGACCCCGGCTCCCCGATCGCCGGCTCGCCGACCTTCTCGGGAGCGGCGAGCGACGCGGGCTCCGGCGTCGTCTCCCTCACCTTCCAGATCTCGCCCGCGGGCGCCGGCACCTGGAGCAACCTCTGCTCCGACACCACGTCGCCCTACTCCTGCTCGTCCGACACCACGACGCTGACGGACGGGCTGTACGACTTCCGCGCGCTCGCCACCGACGTCGCCGGCAACCAGAGCACCTCGAGCGTCTGGACGAGCCGCCGCGTCGACAACTACTTCCCGAGCTCGACGATGGCCGACCCCGGCGCGTACCTGCGCGGGACGGTCACGCTCGGCGCGACCGCCTCCGACGACGGCGGGATCGCCGACGTGAAGGTCCAGCGCTCGCCCGCCGGCCTCAACACCTGGACGGACGTCTGCACGGATACGACGTCCCCCTACTCCTGCTCCTTCGACACGACGACCGTCGCGGACGGCCTCTACGACTTCCGCGCCGTCGCGACCGACAACGCGCTCCGTTCCACCGTCTCGGCCGTGGTCGCCAACCGGCGCGTCGACAACACGGTGCCGACGTCGACGATGACCGATCCTGGCGCCAATCTCCGCGGCACGGTCGCGCTCGGCGCGACGGCCGCGGACACGGGCGGCTCCGGCGTCGCCTCCGTGACGATCCAGCGCTCGCCGGCCGGCCTCAACATCTGGACGGACGTCTGCACCGACACGACCTCCCCCTACTCCTGCTCCTTCGA
>JBOHAJ010000028.1:0-7933 GCA_050697715.1 Gaiellaceae bacterium | reverse complement strand
GCCCATGCCGTACACGAAGATCATCGCCCGCGCGATCGCGGTCACCCGCTCGAGGTCGTCGGCAGCTCCGTTCGTGACCGCTCCGAAAACGATGTGCTCGGCCGCGCGGCCGCCGAGGATCACCTTCATACGGTCGACGAGCTCCTCCTTCGTGTTCAGGTAGCGGTCCTCCTGGGACGTGTGGAGCGTGTAGCCGAGCGCGAGCCCGCGGGAGACGATCGTCACCTTCTGCACCGGCTGGGGCTCCCCGACCAGGTGGGACATGAGCGCGTGCCCGGCCTCGTGGTAGGCGACCACCCGCTTCTCCTTCTCGGTCATCGTCCTGCGCTGCCGGAGTCCGGCGACCACGCGCTCGAAGGCGGCGTCGAAGTCCTCCTGATGGATCTGCTTCCGCTCCGAACGGCCGGCGAAGATGGCCGCCTCGTTGCAGATGTTGGCCAGGTCCGCGCCCGTGAGGCCGGCCGTCTGACGGGCGACGGCCCCGAGATCGACATCGTCGGCGAGCGGCTTCCCACGCGTGTGCACGCGAAGGATCGCCTCCCGTCCGGTGAGGTCGGGCGGGCTCACGAAGACCTGGCGGTCGAAGCGGCCGGGGCGGAGAAGGGCCACGTCGAGGTCATCGAGGCGGTTGGAGGCGCCGATGATGACGATGCGGTCGCGCTGCTCGAAGCCGTCCAGCTCGACGAGGAGCTGGTTGAGCGTCTGGTCGTGCTCGCGGTTGAAGCCCGAGCCGGTCCGACGCGTGCCGACGGCGTCGAGCTCGTCGATGAATACGATCGCCGGCGCGTTCTTGCGCGCCTTCTCGAAGAGGCGGCGGATGCGGGCGGCGCCCAGGCCCGCGAACATCTCCACGAAGGCGGAGGCGCTCTGCGAGTAGAAGGTCGCGCCGGAAGCGTGCGCCACGGCCTTCGCGAGGAGGGTCTTGCCGGTGCCGGGCGGCCCGTACAGGAGAATCCCCTTCGGCACGCGCGCGCCGAGGCGCGAGTAGCGGCGAGGGTGCAGGAGAAAGTCGACGACCTCCTGGAGCTCGGAGGCGGCCTCGTCCACGCCGGCGATGTCGTCCCACGTCACCGACGACTTGGAAGAGGGCTCGACCTCCTTCGGCTTGACGCGCGGCATGAGCGCGAGCGTCCGCCAGAGCAGGTAGCAGATCAGGCCGAAGAAGACGAGCGGCAGCCACGTCAGAGCCAGCGCGGCGATGTCCCCGAAGAAGTTGCGCAGATCCTCCACCCGGGCTCATCATCGGCCCGAAGGCGCGATCAGTAAAGCCTAAGGAACGATTTCCAGCCGTGGATTGGGCCGGAAGGCGCGTCCGACCTTCGCGGAGGGGAGCCCGTCGGTGAGGACGATGTCCGCCGTGAAGTCGTTCTCCCCGCGGATCAACGCGGAGCCGACGCCGTAGGCGTCTACCGGCACGCCCTTGTCCTCGAACTCGCGGATCCGCGCGGTGTCGAAGCCGCCGGAGACGACGATCCGGACGCGTTCGAACCCGTTCGCGTCGAGCGCCTCGCGGACCTTCTTGACGAGCCGCTCGTTCACGCCACGAGGGTCGAAGTCGCCCATCTCGTCCCAGAGCGAGCGGTCCACGAGGGTGCGGGACGTGTCGAGCCGAACGCCCCAGAGCCGGTCACCGAGCGCGCGCGCCACTTCCAGCGACGTTCGTACCGAGTCGTTCTCGAAGTCCACGAGCACGACCACGTTCAGGTCCGGGTCGCGTGCGTCCGACCACTCGGCGAACTTCGTCGCCGCGAGTGCCGTGTTGCCACCGTAGGCGGCGACGAGCGCATGCGGGACCGTGCCGATTCCGCGGCCGCCCCACCAGGAGGCCTGCGCGTCCGTGGAGACGCCGATCGCGCCCGCGACATGGGCCGCGTAGCCGTCGCCGGTCTGCACGCGGTGGTGGTCGTGGCGGGCCGGGAAGAAGAGGATCGGCTTCCCGTTCGCAGCGTCCACGACCCGGCGGACGTTCGTGGAGACGAGCGTCCTGCGCGCGAGCACGCCGAGGTAGCACGTCTCCAGGTGGGCGAAGAGCGTGTAGTCGCCTTCGATCGTCATCACCGTCTCCCACGGGCTGACGTCGTCACCGTCGTAAAGAGCGTGCGCGGTGAGACCCTCCCAGTCGTGCGAGCAGAGCTTGAGGATGGCGATCGCCTCGTCCATTCCCCCCAGCACGGCCGGCCGCTTCTGGAAGACCTGCATGACCACACGGGGCCGACGCCCGTCCTCGAGCAGCGCCTCGCGCGCGAAGTTGAAGTAGGCGTCGGTGTAGTAGCCCTCCCGCATCTTCTCGACCGGGAGGTCGAAGATCTCAGGTGGGAGGCGCCTCTTCCGGGTCTCGACCGCCATTTGCAGCCGATTCTAGGCGCAGGCACTCCGCCAGAGCCGCGTTCGCCACCTCGAGCTGCTCGGGCGAGGGCTCCGCGGTGACCAGCCGCTCCTGCAGCTCGTGGCCCGGCCGGGCGAGCGCGCGGGCGAGCGGGTTATTCTCGTTCGCGACCATCCAGGAGAAGATCTCCACAGCAGCGCCCACGGCCCCGACACCCGCCGCGACGCGCGCCAGGGGGCGGAGATGCGCCGGGGCGCGTCCGGCGATCGCGCTGCCCGCGGCCGTCGTGACGAGAAGCGGGCCGAGCATGTGCGAGCCGCAGCGCTCGTGCTCCTTCGCGCGCTCCTCGCCGTGCTCGTAACTTCCGATCGAGATGTGCTCGGCGCCGTGATACTCCGCGAGCGCGGTGCCGCGCAGGGCGACGGCCGCGGGTCCGAGAGCCACGAGCGCGGCGAGCGCCTCCTGCGCGAGCGGATTGAGGCGCGACGCGCGCAGGGCGCGAATGGCGAAGGCGCTGCCGACCATCGCGCCTGCCACGCCGGGCCGCTCGAAGGGCAACTTGGCCTCCGGAAGCGCGCGGCGCACGATTGGGAGAAGCGCAAAGATCTCGGCGATCCGAAGTGGCCCTTGGAAGAGTCGCCGGCTCTCAACCGCGCGAAGCGGCTTCTCGCCCGACGCGACCTTCAGCTCACCGGTGTCCGTGCGCACGGCGCAGGCCCAGGAGCGCGGGCCGTGGACGAGGACGCCGTTCGCCAGCGCCATCCCCCCGAGACGAACCTTCATGCTCCCAGTGTACGGGCCACGTGCACGAGGAAGCGCGTGCCCAGCTCGAGATCGTCGACCGCGATGCGCTCGTCGGCCGAATGGACGAGCCGCGACGCGAGCTCGACGTCCATCGTCCGCAGGGGGAAGAAGCCGTAGGCGACCGTGCCGTAGGCCTCACGCATCCAGTGGCTGTCCGTGAAGCCCGGCAGGACGATCGGGGCCAGCGTCGCCCCCGGTTCCTCGGCGGCGAGGAAGCTCTCAATCGCCTCCCAGAGCGGCGTCCCCAGCGCTGAGCGCGTCCCGCCCACCGCCTCGATCCATTCGAGCTCCCAGCCGTCCTCGCCAAGCCACTCGCGCAGGACATGCTCAGCCTCCTCCTGGGTCTGACCGGGCAGAAGGCGGCAGTCACAGACGACCTCACAGAGGCCCGGCACGACGTTCCGCGCGCGCGAGGCCTGCACCATCGTCGGCGAGATCGTGAGGCCGAGCATCGGCTCCACCATCCCGCGCGCGGAGGGCGGAAGGCGCGGGAGCTCCTCGCGCAGCACCTCGGGGTCGGGCTCGCCGCCCAGCGCGCGCAGGAATCCCTCGGTCTCGGGAAGGATGCGCGGCTGAGGCCGGAAGGCGCCGAGACGCTCGACCAGCCGGGCCGCCTTGACCAGCGCGTTGTCGGCAATACCCGGCATGGATGCGTGGCCGCTACGCCCGTGCACTCGCAGGACGAAGGGCGAGCTCACCTTCTCGGCGCTCGAGCACAGGTAGACGGGCCGGCCGTCCACCTCGAGCCGATCCCCGCCGCCCTCGTTGACGCAGTACTCGGCCCGCACCGCCTCCGGATGCTCGCGGCACAGCCAGGAGAGGCCGAAGTCCTCCCCCACCTCCTCGTCGGCGCAGGCCGCGAAGATCAGGTCGCCGGCCGGCTCGAAGCCCTCGCGGGCGAGGGTCGCGATCGCCACCGCGGCCGCCGCCACCTGACTCTTCATGTCGAGCGCGCCGCGGCCCCAGACGCAGCCGTCGCGCAGCTCGCCCGACCAGGGGCTCACCGTCCAGTCCTCGGGATCCGCGACCACGGTGTCCGTATGCGAGAGCAGGAGGAGGCGCGGGCCGTCGTCGCGGCCGGGGACGCGCGCGACGAGGTTGGCCCGCTCGGGCACCTTGGCGTAGAGCTCGCACGAAACGCCCGCGTCCTCGAGGTAGGCGCGCAGGAGCTCTACCGCCCGTGTCTCGTTTCCCGGCGGGTTGACGGTGTCTAGACGCAGGAGCTCCTGGAGGAGCACGACCGCCTCGTCGCGAAGAGCGGGGGCGGACATCAGGGCGCTGTCACGAGCGTGAGGAGGTACGGCTGCGACATCGCTGCGAGCATACTTCGCGGCGTGAGCGACCTCTTCTCGGACGCGGCAGACGAGCGGCTCGGCGACGTCGCTCCGCTGGCGGTGCGCATACGCCCGCAACGGCTGGAGGAGCTCGTCGGCCAGCGCCACATGGTCGGTGAGGGCTCTGCGCTGGCCCGCGCGATCGCCGAGGACCGGGTCGGGTCGGCGATCTTCTACGGACCGCCGGGAAGCGGGAAGACGACGCTCGCGCGCATCGTCGCCAACGTCACCGGGGCGGCCTTCGAGGAGCTCTCGGCGGTCTCGGCCTCGGTTGCCGACGTGCGCGGCGTGATCGCGCGGGCGCGCGAGCGGCTCGGCGCGACGGGACAGCGGGCGATCCTCTTCCTCGACGAGATCCACCGCTTCAACAAGGCCCAGCAGGACGCGGTGCTCCCGGCGGTGGAGACCGGGCTCATCACGCTGATCGGCGCGACGACGGAGAACCCGTACTTCGAGGTCAACTCAGCCCTTCTCTCTCGTACGCAGATCTACGAGCTCGAACCTCTGTCGGACGAGGACCTGACGGTCGTCGTCCGGCGGGGGATGCGCGAGCTCGGTGCCGACGCGCCCGACGAGTTGGTAGATCTCATCGCCCGGCGCGCAGGCGGCGATGCCCGGGCCGCGCTCACCACGCTCGAGCTCGCGTGGGCGACGGCGCGCTCGGAAGACGTCGCGCTCGAGGAGCGACACGTCGAGGACGCGGCCCGCCGCCGTCCGGTCGTCTACGACAAGACCGGCGACGCCCACTACGACTTCACCTCGGCCTTCATCAAGGCGATTCGCGGCTCCGACCCCGACGCGGCCCTGTACTACCTCGCCTGCATGCTCGAGGGCGGGGAAGATCCCCGCTACATCGCGCGGCGGCTGATCGTGCACGCCTCCGAAGACGTCGGCCTGGCCGACTCGCGGGCACTCCTCGTCGTGGTGGCGGCAGCGCATGCCGTCGAGCACGTCGGCCTCCCGGAGGCGCGGCTCAACCTGGCGCACGCGACCATCTACCTCGCTCGGGCGCCGAAATCGAATGCGGTCATCGAGGCGCTCGGAGCCGCCCAGCGCGACGTCCGCGAGCACGGTGCGATCCGACCCCCGAAAGCGCTCCGCGACCCTCACTACGCGGGGGCGAAGAAGCTCGGGCACGGCGAGGGCTACATCTACCCCCACGCGGACCCGCGCGGCTTCGAGGTCGACTACCTCCCGGAGGAGCTCCAGGGCCGGACGTACTACGACCCGTCCCACGAGGACGAGGAGCGAAAAGACCCCGATCCGTCCTGAGCGGCCATGTCAAGGGGTCTGACCCTGGCCATGTCCGGAACAGCCGACGAAGGCATCCCCAGCCTGTTGGAAGCGCCGATACATCGGCGGCGGCCGTGGACAAAGGAACACCAACCTGCGTTGCCACGCGGCCGCGAGGGACATGCCCCGGGGTCAGACCCCCGGACATGTCCCCGGGATAGAGTCAGCGCCGTGAAGATCGTCTGCCTGGTCAAGCAGGTGCCGAACCCCGCGCACGTGAAGCTCGACCCGGAGACGAAGAGGCTCGTCCGCGAGGGCGTCCCGCTCGAGCTGAACGAGTTCGACGTGTACGCCGTGACCGAGGCGATCCGCCTCCGGGACGAGCACGACGGCGAGGTCGTGGTGATCACCATGGGCCCGCCGCAGGCGGAGGAAGCACTGCGCACGACGCTGGCGATGGGGGCGGACCGGGCGATTCACCTCTCCGATCGGCTCTTCGCCGTCGCGGACACCATCGGGACCTCGCGAACGCTCGCCATGGCGCTCGAGAAGGAGGGCGCCGACCTCGTGCTCTGCGGACGCAAGACGGTCGACTCCGAGACCTGGCAGGTGCCGCCCGAGGTCGCCGCTCACCTCGGCTGGCCCCAGCTGACGAGCGTCGATCGCCTCGAGTACGTGAACGACACGATCCGTGGTCGCCGCGTCACCGACGAGGGCTTCGACACGTACGAGGTGGAGCTCCCGGCGCTCGTCTCCGTCACCGAGGGCATCAACGAAGGAGTCTGGCCCGCCCGGCGAGACGTCGAGGCGACAGAGACGGACGGACGCATCGTCGTGTGGGAGGCGACCGACCTCGTGGACGACGCGCGCGACAACGACAAGCGCTTCGGCCAGACCGGTTCCCCGACGCGCGTCCTCGCCGTCAGGGACGTCACGCCCGAGCGGCACGGTGAGATCGCCTCCTCCCCCGCGGAAGCAGCCGACCGCATCCTCGTCCTCCTCGCCGAAGCCGGAGGCCCGCCGGCCTCCTCCTGGGAGAAGCCGGAGCGCCTCGGCAAGAAGCCCGGCAAGAGCTACGACTGCTGGACCGTCGTCGAGCTCGTGGACGGCCGGCCGCGCCGCGTCTCTCTGGAGCTCCTTGGCAAGGGGCGGGAGCTCGCCGGGAAGCTGGGCGGCCGCAACTGTGCGGTGATCCTCGGAAGCGAGGGCGCGGACGAGACCGTCCGGCACGGAGCGGAGAGGGTCGTCCTCCTGCCCGTGGACGGCGAGTACCACACGGACACCTACGCGGCCGCGCTCCGCGCTTTCGTCGAAGACGAGCGGCCTCACGCGCTGCTCATCCCCTCGACGGCGATGGGACGCGACTACGGCCCGCGCGTCGCCGGCGAACTCGAGCTCGGCATGACAGGCGACTGTGTCGACCTGGCGATCGACAAGGCGGGGCGGCTGATTCAGTACAAGCCGGCCTACGGGGGCAACATCGTCTCCGTGATCATGGGCGCGACGACGCCCCAGCTCGCGACCGTCCGTCCGGGCATGTTTGCGGCGATCGAGCCCAGAGAGGATGTGGAAGCGCCCGTGGAGCGACGCGACGACGGAGGTCTCCGGACGCCTCGCACCCGCCTCGTCGAGAGCGTTCACGTCCCGGACACGGCGGGCTACGAGCTCGACAGCGCCGAGATCTGCATCTGCGTCGGCAAGGGGATCGGCGGTCCGGAGGCTCTCCCGGAGATCGAGCAACATGCCCAGCGCCTCGGAGCAGCCGTCGGCGGGAGCCGCGACGTCACCGACGCCGGCTGGCTCCCCAAGAACCGCCAGATCGGCCTCACCGGCCGCGCCATCGCCCCGCGGCTGTACCTCGCGGTCGGCGTGCGCGGCGCCTTCGAGCACATGGCCGGCTCGGTGAAGGCCGGCGTCATCGCCGCTCTGAACGCAAACGAACGCGCTCCGATCTTCAAGTCGTCCGACGTCGGCCTCGTCGGCGACTGGCGCGAGACCCTGCCGCCGCTCGTGGACGCCCTCGCAGACCGACTGTGAGACTGCACGTCCACGAGTGGGGCGACGCCTCCGCCGCGCCGCTCGTCTGCCTGCACGGCGTCGGCGGTCACGGTCGCCGCTTCCGCAAGCTCGCCGAGGAGCGCCTCGCCGCCGGCCACCGGGTCCTCGCTCCCGACCTGCGCGGACACGGCCGCTCCGGCCATGACGAACCGTGGACCCTCGAGGCGCACGTCGAGGA
>JBOHAJ010000027.1:0-5715 GCA_050697715.1 Gaiellaceae bacterium | reverse complement strand
GGCGAAACCAGTCGCGCACGACGCGAGAGCCTTCCGCCGGGTCACGTCAGCGGACGACCACTCAGGCTCGTCCTCGATGCCGACGGCGTCAGCCACGCGGTTGACGTAGTTGAAGTACGAGATCACCTGGATCGCGTCGTGGATCGCCGCGTCGTTCCACCCGTGGGCGCGCAGGCTGTCGATGTCACCGGTGGAGATCGAGGCCGGCTCCCGCGTCATCTGGAGGGCCAGGTCGCAGAGCGCCCGCACGGGCCTTTCCAGGTCGGCGTTGCGGTAGTCGTGCATCGCGTGCTCGGCCAGTTCGTCGGATGCGCCCTCGGCACGGAGGTCGTCGGCGTGCGCGCGTATTCAGTAGTGGCAGTCGTTGGCGCGGGAGACGACGACGGCGAGCAGTTCGCGCTCGGCCCGGGAGAGCTCTGAGGGGCCGAACATGATCGCCTTGTAGAGATCCATCGAACGCCTGAGGACCGGCGGGTTGTGGCACATCGCCTTGACGATGTTGAAGACCTTCCCCGCCCGCTCGACGGCGGCGTCGTATTCCCGCTTGAGGGCGCCCGTCGCCTCGCCCTCGTGGATGAGCTGGATATGTGGCATGCGCGGAATTCTGCACGACCGATGCACTAGAGTTCACGGGCCCGTGACCGAGGTAGACCAGGAGCAGCGGGACAGCGCGTCCCACGTCGGGGAGGCTGTCGCCGGCGTCCTGCGGGCGGCCGAGGAGGCGGGCGAGCGCATCCGCGCCGAAGCCCGCGCGCAGGCTGAGCGCGACGCGCAAGACCGTGTGCGGGAGCTGGCGCGCGAGGCCGAGCGGGTCCGGGAGGAGGCCGAGAACTACGCGCTCGACATCCGCGGTGCCGTTGAGGGCTACGCGACCGAGAGGCGGCGCGAGGCGGAGGAGGAGGCAGCCGCGATCGTCGCCGCCGCCGAGGAACAGGCGCGTGCGATTCGCGAGGCCGCGCAGGCGATGGCCGACCAGATCGAGGGCGAGGCCCGCGGGAGCCACGAGCGGCTGCGACAGGAGGCGCGCTCGCTCGAGGAGCGCAGGCAACGTGTGCTCGAGAGCCTCCGCGAGATCGCGGCACAGCTCCATGAGGCGTTCCCAGAGCTTGCGCGCGAGGACCGACAGTCGGAGCTGATGGACGCCCTCGGGGTCGAGCGGCGCCGCTGACCTCGCCGGGCCAAGAGCTCCGCGGGCTCATGCGGCGGTTTCCCGCCGGCGTCGCCGTCCTCACCGTGGAGGTCGAAGGCGAACGCGTCGGATTGACCGTCGGATCTGTCGTCTCGCTCTCGCTCGAGCCTCCCCTCGTGGGCATCTCCGTCAGCAGTCAGGCGGCGATGCACGAGCTCCTGCGCGGTGCCGGAGCATTCGCGCTCAGCCTCCTCGCCGGCGACCAGGAGGCCCTCGCCCAGCACTTTGCGCGGGGCGTGCCGCCCTTCGCCCACTGGCACGGGATTCCGGTGCGCGAGGGGACGCTCGGGGCACCACTCCTGGAGGGCGCGCTCGGGTGGCTCGAGTGCCGGTTGCATTCGGAGTACGAGGCCGGCGACCACACGCTCTTCGTCGGCGAGGTCATGACGGTCGAGTCGGGGCGACCCGGGCCCGCGCTCGTTCGCGTCGGGCAGAGCTACACGAGCCTGTGATCGACGCCGTCGTCTTCGACCTCGACGGGGTCATCGTGGACTCGGAGCACGTCTGGGACGAGGTGCGCGAGCAGCTCGCCCACGAGCGCGGCGGCCGCTGGCACGAGCGCGCCCAGCGCGACATGATGGGCATGTCCTCGCTGGAATGGTCGCGCTACATGCACGAGGTCATCGGCTTGCGCGAGCCCCCAGAGGAGGTCTCGGTGGAGGTCGTCCGCCGCCTCGAGGCGCGCTACCGGGAGGAGCTGCCGCTCATCGACGGGGCCGTGGACGCCGTCCGGCGCCTGACCGCCCGCTGGCCGCTCGCGGTCGCCTCGTCCTCCAACCGTCCGATCATCGACCTCGTCCTAGAGCTCTCCCGGCTCGCCTCGTGCTTTGCCGCGACGGTCTCGTCCGAGGAGGTCGCCCGCGGGAAGCCGGCCCCGGACGTCTACCTCGAGGCCGCCCGTCGCCTTGGCGCCGACCCGGCGCGCTGCGCGGCGATCGAGGACTCGCACAACGGCATCCTCGCCGCGAAGGCCGCCGGGATGCGGGTCGTCGCGATCCCGAACCCCCGCTACCCGCCCGGCGAGGAGGCGCTCGCCGACGCCGACCTCGTGCTCCAATCGGTCGGCGCCCTCGATCCGGCCGCCGTCGACCCCACGTCCTAGCGGCCCTTCCAGCCATGTCGGGGTCAGACCCCGACGTGTCCGAAAGGGTCGGGCCTTAGCCCTCGCTGCCCGCCTCGCGGATCTGCTCGATCGCGTCCTTGATCTCGACGATCGCGAGCAGCCTTGGGAGCCCGCTCTTCGCGCCCTCGAGGTCACCGCCGTCGGCGAGCCCTTGGATGCGACCGAGCTGGGTCCGCAGCCCGCGGAGACGCGAGGCGAGCTTCTCCTTGGCTGAGGCGACCTCATCCGGTGCGTCGGCTTCGCTTACGTCCTGGATCGCCTGCTGAACCCCGGCGCGAATCTTGGAGAGCTGCTGGGAGAACTGCTGCTGCGTCGTCGCGGTGGTCGGCAACGCCTCCAGGTCGACAATCAGCTGCTCGACCTGCGCCGCCTCCTGCACGATGTCTCCGCCGCCCCCGCCTCCTCCGCCCCCGCCGCCGCCGCAGCCTGAAGCGACGAAGGCAGCGACCATCAGGAAGGCGAGAACGGTCGCGGGCCGAGGCACGGCGCGGGAGCTTACAGCGGAATCGGGTTCGTGCCTAGGAGCGGAGTCGAGTTCGTGGCTAGTCGACGCGCCCGAGCAGGACGCAGCCGTTGTGGCCGCCGAGCCCCATCGCGTTCGAGAGCGCGACGCGGACGTCCGCCTCCCGCGCCTCGTTCGGCACGTAGTCGAGGTCGCAGTCCGGATCGGGGTACTCGTAGTTGATCGTCGGCGGAATCACGCCGTGGTGGATCGCGAGCGCGGCGGCGATGGCTTCGACGGCGCCCGCGGCCCCGAACATGTGGCCGGTCATCGACTTCGTCGAGGAGACGGAGAGCTCGTACGCATGCTCGCCGAACACGGCCTTGATCGCCTTCGTCTCGGCGGGATCGCCGAGCGGCGTGCCGGTGCCGTGGGCGTTGATGTAATCGACCTCCTCCGGCGCGAGCCCGGCCCGCCCGAGGGCTGCGCGCATCATGTCTATGACGCCGACGGACTCTGGGTCGGGCTGGAGCATGTGATGCGCGTCATTCGAGGCGCCGTAGGCGAGGACCTCTGCGTAGATTCTCGCCCCACGCCTCTGCGCCGCCTCGAGCTCCTCGAGTGCCACGACCCCAGCGCCTTCGGCGATCACGAACCCGGCCCGCTTGGCGTCGAACGGCCGGAGCGCCCCGGCCGGATTCCCGTTCTCCGCGGCGAGTCCGCGCATCGAGCAGAAGCCGGCGAGAATCAGCGGGTGGATGCAGCTCTCGGTGCCGCCCGCCAGGACGACGTCCGCATCACCGCGACGAATGAGCTCGGCCGCCTCGCCGATCGCATGCGAGCCGGTCGCGCAGGCGGAAACGACGGCGTAGTTGGGCCCGCGGATCCCGAGCTCGATGGCGAGCTGGCCGCTCGGCGAATCGACGAGGACGTTGGCGATGAAGTAGGGAGAGACCCTGTCCGGCCCTCGTTCGCGGAGGACGTCGTGCTGGCGCATGAGCTCGTTGAAGCCGCCGATGCAGTTGCCGATGATCACGCCGGTTCGCTCGGGCGAATAGCCGTTGACGCCGGCGTCCGCCATAGCCTCCTTCGCAGCCGAGAGCGCAAAGAGGACGTTGCGGTCGAACTTGCGGACGTCCTTCGGGCCGGCCGCGCCGCTGGGGTCGTAATCCTTGACTTCCCCGGCGATACGCACGGGGAACTCGCTCGCGTCGAAGGCGCGAATCATGTCGACTCCGCTTCGCCCGGCAATGAGCGCCTCCCAGGTCGTGGGGAGATCGTTGCCGAGCGGCGTGACGGCGCCCATACCCGTGATGGCAACTTTCCGCACGTAACTTAGACGCGCGAGGTGGGCGGTTCGGTTGCGCGCACGAGCCGGAAGCGGCAGAACCGGCGGCCGAGCAGAAGCCCTTCGCCGGCGAACGTGTCCTCGTCCACCCGCGCGAGAAGGTCGCGCACGGGGAGTCCGCGGTAGACGAGCACCGAGCCCTCGACACGGAACCAGGCGACAGGGAGCGAACCGACGAGCGTCGCGCCCGCGTCTCCCCGGATCCGCTTGCTCAAGCCGAAGGAGAGTAGCGCGCCCGAAAGCCGCTCGACCCTCCAGTTTCCTTCCAGCCGGTTCATGGGATGCGGTGATGCTAGCCAGCGCGTGCGAGAATCGAGCGCTGTGCCCGAGCATGCGCCCACCCCGCGGGAGTTGCCCTTCCCTCCGATGGAGGCGGAGCTCGTCGACCAATTGCCCGAGAGCGACGGCTGGCAGTACGAGCCGAAATGGGACGGCTTCCGGGGCGTGCTCGAGAACGTCGAGGGCGAGGTGCACCTCTGGAGCCGGAACGCCCGGCCGCTCCTCCGCTACTTTCCGGAGCTCGAAGGGCACGGCGACCGGCTGCCGCCGCGCTCGGCCGTGGACGGTGAGATCGTCGTCGTTCGCGAGGGCGCGCTCGACTTCGACTCGCTCCAGATGCGCCTCCACCCGGCCGCGAGCCGGATCCGCAAGCTCTCGACCGAGATCCCGGCAGAGTTCGTCCTCTTCGACGTGCTCCTCTGGGACGGCGAGGAGCTGCATCGCGAGCCGCTCGAGGAGCGCCGCGCCAAAGCCGAGACGCTGCCATTCAATGTCTCTCCCGCCTCGCGCGACGCGAAGCAGGCGCGCGCCTGGCTCGACCGCCTCGAGGTCGCCGGTTTCGACGGCGTGATCGCAAAACGCCTCGGCCTCCCCTATCTGCCCGGCTCGCGCGACGGCGTCGTCAAGGTCAAGGGTCACAAGACCGCGGACTGCGTGGTGATGGGCGTGACCTGGAGCGAGAAGGGAACGGGGATCGCGAGCCTTCTCCTTGGGCTGTACGACGAAGGCGGCAAGCTCAGGCAGGTCGGCGCCGCCTCGGCCGCCGGCAAGAAGCGCGACGAGATCCTCGACCGGGTCGAGCCGCTCCTCGGCCCGAATCCGGAGCGCAGGCCGCGCGGCGAGCCCAGCCGCTGGCGGCCGAAGGTCGACCTCGAGTGGAGCCCCGTCCCGCCCGAGCTCGTAGTCGAGGTCAAGTACGACAAGTGGCAGAAGGCGCGCTTTCGCCATGGCACGCGCTTCCTCCGCTTCCGGCCGGACAAGGATCCCGCTGGGTGCACGGTCGACCAGGTGCGGCCGCGCCCCCAGCGGGGAGACCCGACCGTGGGATCGCTGCTCAGCCGGTAGCGAGCTCGAGCAGAAGCGCCCGGAGCCGTTCACCCTGCGGCGAGGCCAGGATCTGCGTCCCGTGCGCCGAGCCGGATAGCGCCTCCAGCCGCTTCGGCTCCCCGGCCAGGCGGAACATCTCGCGGATGTCCGGCGCGACCTCGTCTCCTTCGGCGACGACGAAGAGCTTCTCGCCTCCGAGCGCCTCGATGTCCGCGGGGAGGACGTCGAGCCCGCCGAAGGAGAACGGCGCAGAGACGACCGCGACGCCCTCGGCACCGAGCTTGCCC
>JBOHAJ010000026.1:0-4475 GCA_050697715.1 Gaiellaceae bacterium | reverse complement strand
CCCCCCCCCCCGCGACCCTGCTCTTCCGCGACCTCGTGCTCGCGCTGGACGGGCTCTCCTCGAGCGAGCACCAGATCGCCGAGGCAATCCTCGCCCGGCCCAGCGACGGCCGAGCAGACCCCTTCGCCGACGGCTACACGGTTGGACCACGCTTCCGCAGGCGCATTTGCGGGACGAACGTCTGCGTCCACTGGGTGGTCCGATCGCCGGATGCGCCCTCGCTCGTCGACCGAAGGCCGCGCAACGGGCTCCCCGACTGGATCGATCGGACGAGGTCCGTCATGGCCACCGTCTGGTCGGCGGAGATCGGCCGGCTCGGCTACCGAAAGCCGAAGTCGGACGCCTCCTCCGGCCCGCACCACGGCGGCAATCCGAACGGCAAGCTCGACCTCTTCGTCGCCGATATCGGCGACGTCGGCGTCTACGGCTACTGCTTCACGGACGACCCTGCACGGCGAGCCCGGTTCGACGTCTCCGGGTACTGCGTCCTCGACGACGACTACGCGCGCTCCCAGTTCCCCAGAGGCGCCTCCGGCGTGAACGCGCTCAAGGTTACGGCCGCGCACGAGTTTCACCATGCCTCACAGTTCGCCTACGACCTCCGCGAGGACCGCTGGCTCATGGAGGGCACCGCCACGAACATGGAGGCGCAGGTCTATCCGGCGATCCGGGACAACTACCAGTACTTCAGGTCGAGTCCCCTGCGGCCGACGAACACGGACGCGAGCGGGCCGTGGGTGCCGATCGATTTCTTCGATCCGTCCGCCCGGAACCAGTACGGCGTCTGGATCTTCTTCCGCTTCCTCTCCGAGTACTTCGGCAGCCCGACCCACCCGGGAACGACGCTCGACCCGTCCATCGTCCGGGACGTCTGGGTCCGGGCCGACGGAAGGGGGACGTCGAACGGCGGCCTCTACGCCATCCAGGCGGTGCAAGCGGCGCTCGCCGCCCGAGGGGCGACGTTCAGGCAGGTCTTCGCCGAGTTCGGAGCCGCGAATGCGGCGCCGAGGCGCTGGTACAAGGACGGGAGCCGCTACCCCAGAGCAGGGGTCGTCACGCTCGACCCGCTCGTGCCCGGCTCCTACGAGCCCTTCGCATGGCCGATGCTCCACCTCTCGAACGACTACCTCAGCTTCGTCCCGGGCACGGGGGCGACCACCCTCGAGATCGCGCTCGATCTGCCCGACCCCGTGACGAACTCGGCTGCCACCGTCCTCGTCTTCCAGACGGACGGGACGGTGCAGCAGGCCGCCTTCAACTTGAACTCGTCTGGGAACGGGAGCGTCACGGGCTTGCCCTTCGCGCCCGGCAGCGTGAGCAAGATCGTCCTCGTGCTCACGAACGGGAGCACGCGGTTTACGCGCTGCCGGACCGACAGGACGCCTCCGGTCTACTCGTGCCACGGCGTCCCCCTCGACGACGCGGACACGGGCTACTCGATCATGCTGACGGTCAGCTAGCGCCGTACGCGCTCGATCGTCGCCGAGGTCCACTCCACGGGTGACTCCAGGCGTACCTCCGGCTTGCGGACGCGCACCCGGGCGCGGGAGATTGGGAAGTGCTCGATGAGATCGTCGGCGACCGCCGCCGCCAGCGCCTCGATCAGGTTGAAGCGGTGCCCTTCGCAGATCTCGCGCACGCGGGCGGCGACGGCCGTGTAGTCCACCGTGTCCGCCAGCTGGTCCGACCGCACGCCGGCGTCGTGGGCGATGAGGCGGATGTCGAAGAGAAAGCGCTGGCCGTGTTCCTTCTCTTCAGGCAGAGCGCCGTGGAAGCCCCGGACCTCGAGGCCGTGCACGTCGATGGCGACCTCGCTCATCGCATCACCGACTGCGCCGTCGCCAGGGCCTCGACGTGCTCCTTGACGTCGTGGACGCGGAAGAGCGAAGCGCCGCGCTCGTAGGCCAGGACGGCGACCGCGACCCCGGCCGAGACCGGGCCGGTGACCGCCCCCGGATCGCCGAGGACGCGCCCGAGGAAGCGCTTGCGTGACGCGCCGACGAGCACCGGCCGCCCGAGCGACACCAACTCGTCGAGCCTCGCCAGGAGCTCGAGGTTGTGCGCGACCGTCTTGCCGAAGCCGAGGCCGGGATCGAGACAGATCCGCTCCTCGGGAACACCGGCCCCCACGGCGAAGGCGAGCCGCTCCTCCAGGAAGGCGCAGACCTCCGAGACGACGTCCTCGTAGCGCGGGTCGTCCTGCATGGTGCGGGGCTCGCCGAGCATGTGCATCAGGCAGAGGTAGGCGTCTCCCTCGGCGACGACGCCGGCCAGCCCCGGGTCGGCGCGAAGAGCGGTGACCTCGTTGACCATGAGCGCGCCCAGCGCCAGCGCGCGCCGCGCGACCTCGGCCTTCGACGTGTCGATGGAGATCGGGAGCCCCTGGAGCGCCTCGAGCACGGGCTCGACGCGCCGAAGCTCCTCGCCGAGCGAGACGCCGCGCGAGCCCGGCCGCGTCGACTCGCCGCCGACGTCCACGAGCGCGGCTCCCTCCGCGATCATCCGGTGGGCCTGGGCGACCGCGTCCTCGGGCTCGAGGAAGAGTCCACCGTCCGAGAACGAGTCCGGCGTGACGTTGACCACGCCGACCACGCTGGGTCGCGGAAACGCCTCCTCGAGCGGTGGCCTCACGGCCGTATCCTACGGCCGTCCGCGATGCCGGACTCAGCGTGTGCTCGTCGTCCGGCGCGACCTGACGAGGAGCCACGCTGCGGCTCCCGCAACCGCGACGCTTCCAACGGCCAGGCCGACCACGGACCAGCCCGCTCCACCGGTCGGCTCACTAGGAATCGAGGCGGCGGGCCGCTCCGGCCGGGAGGTCGGAGCAGAGGCGGCGGATGGACGGAACGAGTCCAGCTCGCTCCTGTACGGCTGAGTGCCCGAACAGGCGTTGTCTGCCAGCACCTTCCCGGCGGTCCCGAAGGGCACGACCAAGTACCGCGCGCCTATCTCGAATGTCCGATCCACCGAAGTAAACAAGCGGTAGCCCTGGCTCTCGGCCCGCTCGAGCTCCTGAAACGAAGCCCCGCCGTTGACCACGACCGTCTCTCCGAGCCTGCCCTTCCAGACCTCCTCGACCCGGAACGTCGCCGTCCGGCTGTCGTTCTCCAGACCCGTGACTGTTCCGACGAAGACGACCTCAGCCGCGGCCAGGGTCTGCTCGAGCGGCCCCAGTTGGGCGCAGTCCGCCCTTGCAACCGGCGGCGCCCCGAGCGCCCAGAGAGCAAAGGCCACCAGGATCCCGCGGCCGATGGAGCGAGAAGAAACACGCATGACGACGATCGCCCATTTGGACGGCGAACCTCCTCGGATTGTTCCGCGGCTCTGCCGCTTCCGCTCAGTCGCCGGCGATGAAGAAGGACCAGGTGCCGTCCGGCTCGATGCCTGCCCGCCACCCGAGGTAGCCGGTGTCCGGGAGGAAGGTCTCGGCGAGGTCGCCGAGGATCTCGCGCTCGTGGTCGGTCAGCTCGTCCGCCTGCTTGTCGTACGCGAACGGCCAGACGTACGTGCCGCGTGAGAGCGTGTACGGCATCCTCAGGATCCGCGCCAGGATCTCGATCGGGCGCTCCCCGCTCTCCTGCTCCACTCGCTTCCAGAACGCGATCGGGCCGCCCTGGACGGGGCCGCCGAACGTGTACGAGAACTGCGCGGGGATCAGCGGCCGGAGCGCTTCGTAGTCGCCCGATTCCGCGGCTTCGAGGAGCGCCGCGTGCGTGTCAGCCACGGGCTCGGAAAGCCCGACCGCCGCGGGCTCGACGACGGTCTCCGTCTCCGTAATCGTCTCGGTGGTGGTCTCGGTGACTGTGCGCGTCGTCGTCACGGTCTCGGTGCCGCCGCAAGCGGCCAGCGTAAGCACTCCGGCTAGTGCCAGAAGCAGGCGCATGGCGAGAAAGCTAGTTGGCGCCTTCGGGCTCGGGCGGCGGCTGCATGGTGGCGCCCGGGATTGGGAAGGGGCGCGGCTTCGGCTCCGCACGCGGCTTGCGCTCCGGCTCCTCGGCGGCCGCCGGCTTCTTCCCCTCCTCCGGGAAGACGCTCTCCGGCGACTCGCCGGCGAGCAGCCGCTCGAACTGATCCTTGTCGATCGTCTCGCGCTCGATGAGGAGCTCGGAGAGCTTGTGCAGCTCATCCATGTGCTGGGAGAGCACCTTGCGGGCGCGGTCGTGCGCCTCCTCGATCACGCGGCGAATCTCGTCGTCGATCTCGCGCGCGATCTCTTCGGAGTAGTCGGGCTCGGAGCCCATGTCGCGGCCGAGGAAGGGCATGTCGTGGTTGCGGCCGAGGACGCGCGGGCCGAGCTTCTCGCTCATGCCGTAGCGCATGATCATGTGCTTCGCGGTCGCCGTGACCTTCTCGATGTCGTTGGCGGCGCCCGTCGTGACCTCGTGGAAGACCAGCTCCTCGGCCGCGCGGCCGCCTAAGGTCATGGCCATCTGATCCATGAGCGCCTGCTTCGTAGTCAGGAACTTGTCCTCGGC
>JBOHAJ010000025.1:0-2896 GCA_050697715.1 Gaiellaceae bacterium | reverse complement strand
CTCTTCGCTGGCGCGTGCGCGCCGTGGACCGTCACGCTCGGTCGCAGCGTCGTTCAGCCCCACCGCCGTAGCTCGAAGCGGGGAGGCCGAAAGCATGCGTTCTCTAGACTGCCAACATCTTGGACGTCCACCAGCCGTCCACCAGGTTGGCCCCTCCAGTCACCTCCACACTCCGCTCCAGTCCCCGGTTCGAGTCCGGGCGTCGGCGTTCGTCTTTTGCAGGAGTTTCTTCTGCTTTGGCAATGGAGGCGCGCGGCCGTGGGTTACGAAACGGGTACCTCATTGCCACACGCAGGCTATGGAGTCTGCTCGCCGGCGGTCACGTGGACGGGGAGCCAGTTCTGGGTGGGCGCGAGCGGGCAGACCCAGCGCGGGTCGTACGCGCACGACGGGTTGTAGGCGAAGTTGAAGTCGAAGACGAGGCGGCCCTCGGACGAGCCGAGATCGGCCCCCTTCACGGTGTCGAGAAGGTAGCGGCCTGCCGGATATGTCGTCTCGCCGCTCGTGCCATCCCCGAAGGGAACGAAGACGCCGCCGCCGTAGCCGTCGAGCCAGTAGAGCTCGAGCGAGCAGCGCTCGGCGTAAAGCTCGAACGCCGCCTGACCGAAGCGGGTGAACGAGTACGAGACGCCCGTACTCGTGACGATCTCCCGATACTCGGGCGGCAGCGGCGACACGTCTGCCAGCGCGCGGGCGGCCGGGTCGTACTCGAAGTAGCTGCACCCCCCGAACCCGCTTCGACGCGGCTCCGAAAGCGGCGACTGTGGGTGTGCGCGGAAGAGTCGCTCGCGCACGTCGCGCCAGCGACGCCACGCAGCCTCGGGTTCGAGCGACACGCGTATCTGCGCGTAGAGCTCGAAGATCGTCCGCTTCCAGTCGAGCAGCGTGAGCACATCCGAGGCGGTAAGTTCCGCCGATCCGGGCGGCGCCGAGCGTGTCGTTCGCTCCATGCCACTACGAACGCCCGGGAGCTCGAATGGATTCCCTTCGACCGCGGTCCCTGGCAGACTCCTTGAGGGGTCGGGTCGAGGTGGAGGCAACACTTGGTGCGGTATTCCTCCGACCATTAGTGGTACAAGAAATCGCCTCGTGCGAAGGGAGATACAGGAAGTCTGCTGGGCGGCCTCGTCGACCTCCTACCCCCGAAAGCGGGGAAACTACGTGGTCGCCGTGATCGAGATGCCGCCGCGGGCCTTCTGCTTCAGCCTGACGCGCACTTTGTCGGGCTCCAGGCGGAGGGCCTCGGCAACGTCTTCTCGGATCCTGACCGCGAGCGCCTCGCAAAAGTGGCCCTCGGAGCGGTACCCGTTGAGGTAGAGCTTGAGCGACTTCGACTCGAGGCACAGCTCGCTGGGCCAGTACTCAATCGCGGCGACGTAGAGGTCGGGCTGGCCGGTCACAGGGCATACAGCGGTGAGCTCGTCGCTGGTCATCTCGACGTGCGATACGCCTGGATTGGCGAACGTTTCGAGACCGGCGTAGTGCTCCGAGCCGGCATGTCCGAGCGCGACGAACTCCGTCGAGCGGGTCGAGCCTTTCATGGTGCGTACTCTACGGGGATCCAGTCCCACAATCTCGCGAGACCGAGCCTGCAGAGATGAGCCGCGTCTACCTCGCTGGCCCACCGTACGCGGACGAGTATCGACGGCGAGCGACGAAACTCGTGACCGAAGCGGGTTGGGAGGCCGTCGATCCGATGCGGCGCGACTTCAGGGGCCGGAGCGAAGGCCACGAGGTCGAGATCGTCGAGTCTGACCTTGCGGAGATCCGATCCTGCGATGTGGTCATCGCCGCCTTCATCGCACCGGACGAGGGCACCGCGATGGAGGCCTGGTACGCGCACACGCTGGGGAAGCCGGTGGTTGCGTACACGGCCGGGACGCCGCCCCACCCGTGGACGGTCTACGTGTCGCACGCCGTCTGCGCCGACCTCGAAGACTCCGTCCGCGCGGTAGCCGAAACGCTGGCCGCCCCCCTCCCTCTTTCCGTCGCCCAGATCGCCATCAAGAAAGGTGGGACACGGTTCCCGTGAGGTAGGACGGGAACGACGGGAAACTCGAACCGGCCGATCGACGCGCCCATCCGGGTACAAGACGGGTACGCTAGCTCGGGCGCACGCGGGCATGCGCGTCCGCTGAAGGAGCCGAGAAACGTGCTTCCCGCTTCGAGCCCGCGTGGGTTTGTGCTCGATTTGAAGTAGCTTTGAAGTGCGCCGCCGCTCAGAGAGGTGGCCGTAGCTCGCACCCGTCATGGTTAGCGACCCCTCGCCCGAAACTCTCACGTTCGTCTTAACTGATCTCGAGTCGAGCACACGGCTGTGGGAGACGTTTACCGACGCGATGAAGACCGCCGTGGAGCGTCACGACGCGATCCTCCGCGACGCGGTGGAGCACGCTCACGGGCGCGTGGTCAAGATCACGGGTGACGGCCTGATGGCCGTCTTCTCGTCCGCCCCCGACGGCGTGAAGGCGTGCCTCGAGGCTCAGCAGGCGCTCCAGGACGAAGCGTGGGGCGAGACCGGCCCCTTGCGCGTACGCATGGGGCTTCATGTCGGGGAGGCCCAAGCCCGAGCCGGCGATTTCTACGGCCCACCGGTGAACCGCACCGCTCGGATCATGGCAGCCGCCCACGGAGGCCAGGTGTTGCTCTCCGCGCGCGCCGCCGAGCTGGCCGAAGAGCGACTGCCCGCGGAGGCCGGGCTCCGCGACCTGGGCGACCACCGACTCAAGGACCTGTTTCAACCCGAACATATCTTCCAGCTAGTCCAGCCCGGCCTCGCGAGCGAATTTCCCCCGCTGGCAACGCTCAGTCACCGGCCGAACAATCTGCCGACGCAGACATCCGAGTTCCTCGGCCGGGAGGCGCAGCTGGCCGCGATCCGTGACCTCCTGGACGC